>CBEVTG010000022.1:0-11301 GCA_965552745.1 uncultured bacterium | reverse complement strand
AAGCTGCAGCAGGCCCGGCCACCGGCCGCCCCACGCAGGGCCAGGGGCCCCGATCCGAACCGGCGCCACACGGTGAGCACCACGGGTTCACCGGCCGTCGGCCCAGCCACAGCCCCCGTTAAGATCGTCGAGTTCTCCGACTTTCAGTGACCATTCTGCGCGAGGGTCGGTCCGACCCTCAAGAGAATCCAGCAAGAGTACGGCAGTCAGGTGCAGCTCGTCTTCAAGCACCTGCCGCTCCGCAACCACGCCAAAGCACCGGCCGCGCATGCTGCGGCCGAGGCGGCGCACCGCCAGGGCAAGTTCTGGGAAATGCACGACGCCATCTTTGCCCGGCAACGTGAGATGAGCGCGCAGCTCTATCAGCAGGTCGCAACCCAGATTGGCCTCGACATCCAGCAATTTCAAAAGGACGTTGCGTCGCCGGGGGTGAAGAGCCGCGTTGACGGAGACGCGGCAGAAGCGGCCCGCCTCGGCGTGACCGGCACGCCCGGGTTCTTCATCAACGGGCGTTTCGTTTCCGGCGCCAAGCCGTTCGAATCCTTCAAGCAGATTATCGATCAGGAACTGGCCCGCAAGTAGGCGGGGTCAGAGATCGCGGATAGCCGCCTCGATGCGCGCCGCGATAGCGCTGTGCTCGGCGGGGTTGGCCTGCCAGCCGGGCCGTGAGGCCCCGTCCGAGAACAGACTCCCGGCTCTGGGCAGCAAGGGTGTGCCGATGCGAACGCTGCAATCGAAGCGCCCGCGCGGCCAGTGTGCATCGGGCGGCAGGATCTGCTCCAGGCCGCGGAGGCGGATGGGTACCACCGGCACCCTCATGGAAGCCGCGATGAGACCGATGCCGCGCTTGAACGGCTCGATCTGACCGCTCCTGGACAGGCCGCCCTCCGGGAACACCAGCGGACACCACCCCCCGTCCAGCAACTCTCCCGTGTACTCCAGCGCAGCCCTGAATCCGCTGGTCCTGGCCAGGGGGTAAGTGTTGAAGAGCGCCGTGAGGATCATGTAGCCGAGCCCTTTACCGAAGCGCAGATGCCACGGCGCGCTGGCCTCGAAGAATTCCTGGAAGTGCTCCGTCGTCATGGCGGGGGCGAGGAGGCCCCGCATCCGGCTGGGAAGCGCCTTGAGGATGGCGGCGGTGTCGAGATGGCTGGTGTGGTTGGCGACGAAGATTGCCGGCAGGGGCAAACCCTCCAGGTTCTCCACCCCCGACCAGCGCAGTTTCAACCACGGCGAAAGAACGGGAAAGACGAACCCGCTGCGGGCCAGCGAACGGAAAGCCCTGACCGGGGCGCGGCGCGACCAGCGTGGAAAGACCGCTCTGACCTCCTGCGCCGGCGCCTGGCGAACCACGCGCTCCACATCGGCCACCGAAGCGATCTCCTCCACCATGGTGTCGTCCACCTCGACCTGATACTCCTCCTCGAGCATCGAGGTAAGCTGCACGATGTCGAGCGAGCCGAGGCCGAGATCCTCCGCCAGGCGGGCCCCGTCCGAGATTTCACCGGTTTTCTTGCCCGCGAGGCCCGCGACCATTTCGTGGACGCGCTGCGTGCGCTCCGCCGAGGCGGAGAGAGCGGGTGCGGCGGCGGAACTACCCGCCGATCTGCTCCCGCCGGCGTCGGACGCGGCTCCCATCAACACCTGGACGGTTGCGACGATCTCTCTTTTCTTCACCTTGTGGGTGCCGGTGCGTGGAAAATCGTCACCGGGCCAGACCGTAAACCCGCGGATCCGCTGGAACGCCTGTAGCTCGCCGTTGGCCTGAGCGACGATCTGCTTGGCATCGGCGTCGGGGTTCTGCAGGAGAAGAACCGCGTGCACTTCGTTTCCCAGCGCTCCCGGTGCCGAGATAACGGCGCTCTCCTTGACCCCGTCGATCTGATTGAGCACGGTTTCGACATCGCTGGGGAACACGTTGAGGCCGTCCGCATTGACGATGAGGTCCTTCTTCCGTCCCCGGTAATAAAGGTGTCCATCCTTGTCCATTTCCGCCAGATCGCCGGTCTTGAGCCACTCACCCTCGAACACCTCCCGGGTGGCAGCCTCGTTGCCGTAATAGCCGCTGAAGACATTGGGGCCCCGCACCATCACCTCCCCGTCCTCAGCGAGCTTCACTTCCTGGTGGCCCAGTGGCTTGCCGATCGAACCGGGCTTGCGCGAGAAAGGATTGTTGATGCTGATCACGGGTGCCGTCTCGGTGAGGCCGTACCCCTGGACGATCAGATACCCGAGCCGGTTCCAGAACGATTCGACGGTCGGGTCGAGTGCCGCGCCCCCGACGATGAAGCCGCGCAGCCGCCAGCCCATGCGTGCATGGATGCGCCAGAAGCGGGGTAGATTTCGCAGCGGCACGTCCGGCCGCGCCCGCTCCAGAGCGCGCTCCACGCGGTCGCGCACTCCCCGCCGGTCCAGATCGCGCAGCAATGAGTCACGCAGGATGTTCAGGAACCTCGGCACCGTGAACAGCAGCCAGGCCTTCTCGCGCCGGAGGGTGTCGCGGATGACGCTGGGCCGCAGGGTGCCCAGGTGAGTGACGGATCCTCCGATGAAGATCGGTATGTAGAGCGCCAGAACCTGCCCGAACATGTGGGACAGGGGCAGCACCGATACGAACTGCATGGGGGCGAACAGACGGATGTACTTCTCCCAGCGCCGGTACCCCTTCTCGATCGGTTCGAGTGTCGCCAGCAGGTTGGCATGGGTGAGGACAACGCCCTTGGGTTCGGAGGTCGTGCCGGAGGTGAAGACGATCTCGAGCATCGTCTTGGGGTCCGGCTCATAGCGCGCGACCGGGTCGGATGGCTGCCCGGCAGTGATCTCCTCGAGGTCGTCGAGGGGCAGTGTGGTGACGCCCAGATCGCCTTTCGCGGTGCTCCTGCCCCGCACCGCCAGGCGTGGCTGCGAGCGCTCGGTGATCTTCCGGGCCAGGTCGATGGGGGCGATCTCGTCCACCGGAACCGAGACGGCGCCCCGCAGCACGCAGCCCAGGAAGGCGGCCGCCCACTCGGGCGCGTTGGCACCCCAGATCAGGACCCGATCACCGCGTGCAACTCCTGATGTCTCGAGGTGGTGGGCGAAGCGGTGCGCGCAAGCGAGCACGCGGGCACGAGTCCAGCGCCGGGTGCGGAATTCGCCCCGCACCGAGACGTAATCCCAGTCCGGCCTTTCCTGCAGCAGATCAATGTAATCGCGAAGCGAGCGGGCAGGCTGTTTCACGAGGATGGGGTCGGCGGCGCGAGGGTGCTAAGAAAACTCTTCTTCCTCCAGATCGTCGTCGGAGCTCCGGTCCAGGGCACTCTCTTCGAGCGCGTCACCCTCTCCGTATCCAGGATCTCCGTCAGCGCCGAGATCGTCGCCACCGAAATCATCCTCGAAACCGGTGTCGTCGCCGCCGAAGTCGTCGTCAAGGTTATCGTCGCTCTTCCTGCGGATGCCGGCAAGAGAGAAGGAAGACATCAAGCGTTCGATGGCGCTGCTGCCGCATCGCGGACAGGTAGCGTCGTCCAGCGCCTTGCCACGTAGCACGATCTGCTCAAACTTCCGGTGGCAGTCGGTGCAGCGGTATTCGTAGATGGGCATGATGCACCCTCCCCGAGGGGATGTCATTCTACTCGATAATTCTTGGCGCGGCAGCGTGGGAAAGGCCAGCCCCGGCAGCGGACGCTCCGGCAACAATAGCCGGCGGGCCGCTCAGGGCTTGTCGGTGGAGCCTGCGGGTAGCAGCGGGGGCAGGCCTGCGGCCTCGCGGGCCTTGCGCCGGCGTTCACGCAGGTTCTCCTTCCTCCGCTTGCGACGACGCTTCAGGGCTCGATCTCGGGGTCTCATAATTCTCCTAGGGATAAGTCGTTGCCCGGCTCACAAATAGATGATCCGAAACTGCCTCAGGAGTATACCAGAGAAGTCTCCTTGACGCGATAAAGCTATTTCTGTTAATATGTTACGAGATTCACCCGAGACATTTTCGCACGGGATTCCGGAATATTCCCATGGCCGCCGCCACACACTTTCCAGCCTTTGTGTCCCGGCAGCCTGCTGCCCGGGCTATTTCTCCGGCCTCGCACGTATCCAGCTTCCAGTAACGGCGCTTCATCCCCATCAGCCGTCTTTCGGCGCCTGAGCGCCGGATCGCAACCCATTTGATGAGCGCTTAGAGAGAAAGAGAGGATCTTCATGAGTTTGGAACAGCAAACCCAGCCCGAGAGCCTGCCAACCCTTGGCGAGCCCAGGGGCGCAACCCGCTACAACGAGGAGGTCGAACGCTACCGGTCCCGGACCCCCCGCGGTCTCAAGGAGTGGAAGCGAGCCCAGGAGAACCTGCCGCTCGGTGTGTGCGGAAACTTCAGGGTCATGGACCCTCACCCGATCTTCGTGAAAAAGGCCGTCGGCTCGCACCTCGAGGATGTGGACGGCAACGACTATGTCGATTACGCCCTGGGTCAGACCACGGTGCTGGCCGGTCACGCCCACCCGGTGGTGCTCGAGGCCGTGCGCAAACAGGCCGAGACGGGCACCATTACCTGCTTCCCCACCCCGCTGACCACAGATCTGGCCAGGGTTGTGTGTGAGCGCTTCCGCCTCGATCAGGTCCGTTTCGTGAACACGGGGAGCGAGGCTGCAATGTTCGCGGCGCGGATCGCGCGCTCGGCGACGGGCCGCGACAAGATCGTCAAGTTCGACGTGTGCTACCACGGGCTGTCCGCGGAGTTCATGTTGGGCAAGGGGGTTGATAACCTTCCGCCCTGGGCGCCGACCTGGATGACGCAGAGCCGATGGTCGACCGGAATCGCCGAAAAGCATTATGAGGACACGATCGTCGCGGAGTACAACGAGCTCGAGGACGTCCGCCAGGTATTCGAGAAGAACTCCGGAGCGATAGCGGCCATCATTGTCGAGCCCATTGTTCTCAACAACAACCTGCTCATGCCCCGCGAGGGATTTCTCGAGGGGCTGCGGGAGATCTGCGATCGCGCGGGCGCCGTGCTCATCTATGATGAGGTCAAGGTCGGCTGCAAGCTCGGCCTCCTCGGAGTGGGAGAGTACCTGGGCGTGCCGGCTGATCTGGTCACCATGGCCAAGTCGATCGGCGGTGGTTTCCCTATCGGTCTTTTCGGGGGACGGCGCGACCTGATGCAGCAGATCGAATCAGGGGGGGTCATACACGCCGGCACATACGCGGCGAATCCTCTCAGCGTGGCGGCTGCCTACGCCACGCTGACGGAAGTTCTGACGCCGGACGCATACCGGCACATGTTCACGCTCAATGAGGCTCTGGCGAAGGGATATCGCGACATCATCGAGCGTACCGGACTGGACGCTCATGTGGTCACCGTGGGCGCGGTCGGCGGGTTGTTCCTGGGTCGCGGGCCGGTGGCGACACGCGCCGACTACGTGCGCACACGGCTCGACAAGTGGCCTACCTATTGGCTGGCCATGCTGAACCGGGGCATCATCCCGCAGGGGGCGAGCGCTGAGGACAACTGGACGGTCTCGGCGCAGCACACCGAGGAAGATATCGAGCGCACGCTGCATGTCTTCCGTGAGATCGCGGCCGTTCTGGCCTGAGTGGCCGGTTCGAAAGACGGTTTGGATGGCTCTGGAATCTCACCTCCTTCACAGGCTCTTTGATCCCCGGGGGGTCGCTGTCATCGGGGCCTCCCAGACGCCGGGCAAGTACGGCACCCTCATCCTCGAGTCCCTCATCCAGGAGGGATACCAGGGCGGGATCTATCCCGTGAACCCGAAGGGCGGCTCCCTGCTCGGGCACGAGTTCCTGAGGTCTCTCGATGAGGCAGAGGGGCCGGTTGATGTGGCGATGATCGTGCGCCCCGCCGCGAGCGTCATGCCCGTCATGGAAGAGGTAATCCGTCACGGGGTGCCGTTTGCCATCGTCTATGCGGCCGGCTTCGCCGAGCATGGTGAAGAAGGCCAGCGCCTCCAGCACCAGATGGTTGAAATGGCCCGGGCGGCCGGGACCCGCATCGTGGGTCCGAACTGCATGAACGTCAGCAGTCTGCCCACGAAGCTCAATCTGAGCGCCATCGTGCCGTTTCCGGTCGGGGGACTCGGGTTCCTTTCGGCCAGTGGCAACCTTGGTTTTGCGCTGGCTCAGGAGGCAGCGCGGCGCCGCCACGTGGGCTTCTCCCGCTTCGTGAGTGCCGGCAACCAGGCTGACCTGGCGCTCGATGATTATCTCGACTATTTCACGCAGGATCCCCACACCCGGGTCATTCTGATCTACACCGAAGGGGTGGTGCGCGGCCGTGGCAGGCTGTTGCTCGAAGGAATCGAGCGCGCCGCTGCCCGGAAGCCGGTCCTGGTGCTTCGTGGGGGGCGCACGAGAGAAGGTCAGGGAGCGGCACGTTCCCACACCGGCGCCCTGTCTGGTGAGGGGGAGGTGGCGAGGGAAGCTCTGGAGCAGGCCGGCGCGGTGCTCCTGGACCGGGAGGACGAGTGCCTGTCCATCGCCCAGGCCTTCCTGCAGTCGCCGCTGCCGTCCGGTAACAAGGTGGCCATTATCGGTGAAGGTGGAGGCCACGCCACGCTCGCGACCGACGCGGCCGCCGAAGCGGGGCTGCAGGTCATTCCGTTCCCCAAGCCTCTCGTGGAGAAGCTCAGGTCCCATATTCCGGATTTCACCGCCATCGTGAACAACCCGATTGAGTTCGGAGGTCAATCGGAGTACGAGGTGCAGGTTTACGAGAAGATCCTGCGGCCCGTGCTGGACTGGGACGGGTGCGACCAGGTGATCCTGTTCGGTGGTTACGCCCTTTACGATGAAGCCATGGCCAGGTTTCTGAGCAAACGCCGGGAGGAGACTGGAAAGGCGATCGTGGCTCATGATCTGTATGCAGAGGAGGATCGGCCGGCGCTCGCCCACCTGCGGAAACGCGGGGTGCCGCTGTACGCCTCGACGGAGCTGGCAGCTCGCGCGGCCGGGGCGCTCGCCCGCGGCAAGCCGGCGCGGCTTCGCGCCCAGAGGGGGCTGAGCTGGCGGCAGGAAGGAGCCACGCCGAGCGCCGCCGGCGACATTCCGGCCGATCTGGCCTCAGCCGTACAGGCTGCCAGGAGCCGGCCGGCAGGAGCGCTCACCGAGGATGAAGCCTCACGCCTCCTGGCTCACTTCGGCATGCCGGCTCTGCCTTCCGAGCTGGTGCGGGGGGAAGAGGAGGCGGTAAAGGCCGCGGAGCGTCTGGGCCACCCGGTGGTGCTCAAGATTCACGAGGCTTCGATCGTCCACAAGACCGACGCGGGCGGTGTTCACCTGGATCTGAGGTCGGCGGATGACGTGCGCCGAGCCTACAGGTCGCTTTCGGGGCTGGTGAAGGCCGGCGACCCCGAGGTGCGCCTGACACCGTTTCTCAAAGGGGGCGTGGAAGCCATCACCGGCGCCCGCCGCGATCCGGAGTATGGCCCGATCCTGCTGTTCGGTGCGGGCGGTGTCATGGCCGAGCTGGTTCGTGATGTGGCCATCCGCACTCTGCCGTGCCCCCGGGTGGAGATCGAGGAAATGGTGCAGCAGACCCGGGTCAATCGGTTGCTCGAGGGTGTGCGGGGCGCTCCGCCCGTAAACACGGCGCTCGTGGTGGACGCGCTGGAGGCAGTGGCGAGGCTGATGCTCGCGGTTCCCGCGGTCGTGGATGTGGAAGTTAATCCGCTGTGCTGTTCTCGCGAGCATGTCACCGCCCTCGACGCCCGCGTTCTAGTCGGTACCTGATCTCACTCCTTAGAATCACCCTATCGTTTCACCGTTCGATCGACTCTGCAGCTCAGCGTGACTTGAAAAGACGCTCGAAGTGCAGCCAGATGACACGCGAGTACCGGAAGGTGAAAGGGGACAGAACAATCAGCTCCAGGACGGCGCTGAAGATGATCCAGAGATCCGGAATCCCGAATAATGCAAGAGCGGCAACCGTCGGCAGGAGGGCCAGGATTGCAAGGCCGTAGCTGACATACATGGCGCCGACGAAATAGCCGGGCTCAGGCTCGAACACGAAACTGCACACCGGGCATGTCGGGTTCATCTTGAGGAGCGCCTGAAACACTCTGCCGCGCAGACATTGCGGGCAGCGCTGCTTCAGGATCGCCTTGAGGCGGGACTCCGGGGCGCGGGATCCGATCATCCTTTGTCATTCAGGGATGGCGGCCACCGTCACGTGTCCCTGGGGGTCGAATTCGATTCGCAGAATGTTCGGGCGGCAGCACACGGCGCAATCTTCCACATACTCCTGTTGCCTGCCCGCGGAGAGATCCACGGAAATTGTGATGCTTTCCCCACAGTTGGGGCAGGTGTAAGCCGCTGTTTCGTCCATTCAGTGAAATACTGCTCAGCGGTTCTTTCCGGTGGCCGGAGGTTCTTCGGGCCGCTTCACTCTGCGGCGGGCTCTTCCCGGGATTCCTCCTCGGGAAAGGCCAGATCGCATTCCGGGCAGGAGGAGCTGTCGGGCCTCACGTTGGCGCCGCACGCCGGGCATCTGCCCGGCGTATTGGACCCCGAAGGGAGCGCCTCAGCCGCTTCCGGCATCTGCTCACACAGGTAGGCCCGGTCCACGGCCGCCGCTGCGTCAAGATCCCGGGGCCGCACGAGCAGTCGGTAGACCCAGCGGTGGATGTCGCGTGAGCCATCGGTCTCCTCAACCTCCAGGCGGATCGGAATCCCTTCGTCCGACAGGCGGGCGTGCAGGTCGCGGATCCAGCTGAGCTCGGTGATTCGGAGACAGGCCAGATCGGAGGATTCGGGTAGTGGCTCGGGGAATCCCCGGGCAGATCCGCCGACACCGGTGGCACCCCGGTTCGGGCCAGCGACGGATCCCATAAACTGGAGTGTCACGCCACAGTCGGCGCAGAGCTGCGCGCTGAGCTGGTATTCAGTCCTGCAGGTGGGGCAGATCTTGATCGATCGTTTCCCGGTATGTACATCCTCGGAATTTCGGGCGCTGGTGGGTGATTTAAGGAGTTCGAGCACCCGGAGTCTCCCGGCCTCAGCCTCTCCCGCAGGATCGAGTTCCCTGATCTCCCCGACCGTTTCCTGCTCACCGTTGGCGCGCAGCTCCTCCGGGAACTTGAGCAACCCTCCACAGTCGGCACAAATTTCTGCGGAGACCACGTATTCGCAGTTGCAGGTCGGGCAGATCTTGACGGGTTCGCTGCTCACGGGCGAGAGCTCTCTTCCCAGTGGTTCGAGTAAAATCCAGTTTGCAACTGTACGCCAAAAGCGAAAACACCTTCAACCCCGCGGAGGACTTTCCTTTCGGGGTCAATTTGTGCAATTCTCACGCCTTCAGGGAGAAATCCATGTCTTATCAGCCCATCGAAAACTACGGCATCATCGGCGACCTTAACAGCGTTGCCCTGGTAGGAATGGATGGGTCAATCGACATGATGTCGCTGCCCCACTTCGATTCTCCGACCATCTTCGCGGCCATGTTGGATCACAAGAAGGGCGGCCGCTTTCAGATCGCGCCCCGGCACGACGGTGTGCGCCACAAGCAGCTGTACCTCCCCGACACCAACGTGCTCCTTACGCGTTTTCTGTCCCGGGAGGGCGTGTCGGAGATCTCCGACTTCATGCCGGTGGAGCAGAAGGAAACGATTCACGATCTGGTGAGGCGCGTGAAAGTGGTGCGGGGAGAGGTCAACCTGCGCATGATATGCGATCCGAAATTCAACTACGCACGATCCGGGCACACGGTGGAAAAGCAGAACGGTGACATCGTGTTCATATCCAGGGGGCCCGACAAGATGGCCCTGCGCCTGAAAACCAGCGTGCCGGCTCGGATTGTTGATGGTGCTGCGGTGTCGGAGTTTACCCTGCGCGCGGGGGAGACCGCCTCGTTTGTTCTCGAGCAGGCCCGCGAAGGCCTCGAATCTCCGTCCTGCGCTGCCCACTACGTCTCTGAATCCTTCAAGCGTACCGTCAATTTCTGGCGCCGCTGGCTCGGAGGGTGCGCTTACTCGGGTCGCTGGCGGGAGATGGTCAACCGTTCCGCGCTGATGCTCAAGCTGCTCACCTCTGCCGAGCACGGCTCGATCGTGGCGGCTCCAACTTTCGGCCTGCCTGAGGAAATCGGTGGCGAGCGCAACTGGGATTACCGCTACACGTGGATCCGGGATGCCTCTTTCACTCTGTACGGACTCATACGACTCGGTTATACGGGTGAGGCGGCCTCCTTCATGCGATGGATCGAGGCGCGTTGTGGAGAGCTCGAGCCGGACGGTTCGCTTCAGGTCATGTACGGTATCGACGGCCGGCACGCGCTTGATGAGGAGTCCCTGAGCCATCTCGAAGGCTACCGCGGGTCCTCCCCCGTGCGCATCGGCAACGATGCGTACAGGCAACTCCAGCTCGACATCTACGGTGAGTTGATGGATTCGGTGTACCTGTACAACAAGTACGGCGAACCTATCTCGTACGATCTTTGGAACAACCTCGTGCGGCTCATTGACTGGGTCAGCAAGAACTGGATGAAAAAAGACGATGGCATCTGGGAGATTCGCGGGGATCGCAAAGAGTTTCTATACTCCCGGGTGATGTGCTGGGTGGCCATCGATCGGGGAGTGCGTCTGGCGCTCAAACGCTCTTTCCCCGCACCTCTCGAACGTTGGCTGCGCACCCGGGATCAGATTTACAAGGAAATAATTGGGGATTTCTGGAATCCGAAACGCAAGGCTTTCGTGCAGTACCGGGGCGCGGACAGCATGGATGCAGCCAGCCTGTTGATGCCGCTCGTGAAGTTCCTGGGGCCCACCGATCCCCGCTGGCTGAGCACGCTTCGGGCCATCGAGGAGGAACTGGTCGACGATTCCCTCGTCTACCGGTACAGGATCGGCAAGGCCGCTTCGGATGGGCTGAGCGGAGAGGAGGGAACGTTCTGCATGTGCTCTTTCTGGTACGTGGAGTGTCTCTCTCGCGCAGGGGATCTCGAGAAGGCCCGTTTCTACCTCGAAAAAATGCTCGGCTATGCCAACCACCTGGGTCTGTACGCCGAGGAGTTAGGCCCGCGAGGAGAGCACCTCGGGAACTTTCCACAGGCTTTCACCCATCTGGCTCTCATCAGCTCGGCCTACAACCTCGACCGCACTCTTTCCGGGGCGGGCCGGGCTTGAGACGCCGGGTAGCAGGATTCTAACGGCGGTGGGGTTGGGTGAAGTCGATCTCGGGACCCAGCGGCACGATGCCACAGGGGTTGATGGCGTGATGCGTCATGAAGTAATGACGCTTGATGTGATCGACGTTGACTGTTTCGGCAATCCCGGGCAGTTGATAGAGCTCTCGGGTGAATCCCCACAGGCTCGGGTAGT
>CBEVTG010000021.1:0-11347 GCA_965552745.1 uncultured bacterium | reverse complement strand
TACGGTTTCGGAGCCGGGGAAATGGGAATTTTTTCACCTGCAGATTACGTTCTTATAGTCGGAACGCTTGCCGGGACTGCGGCGATGGTCGTGCGCCGCGACGACAGCCCCGAGGAGCGCCGGCGGGCATTCGAGAAAGAGGCGCTCCCCCATATGGATGCCATGTACGCACTGGCCATGCGACTGACGCGCCGGCCTCAGGATGCCGAAGACCTGGTGCAGGAGGCTTATCTGAGGGCCTACCGGTTCTTCGAGCAGTGGGAGCCTGACACAAATCTGCGCGCCTGGCTGTTCACGATCCTGCGCAACGCGTTCATCAACCGCTACCGGCGCAAAGTCTCCTCACCGGAAAGCGTGGATTTCGAGAAGATCGAGGAGACTTACGAATCGCTGATCTCGGAAACAGTTCGCCGGCGGCGCAGAAACCCGGAGCAGATGCTCCTCGACGGCACCCTGGACGGAGAGATCCGCGATGCGCTGGAGCGCCTGCCGGAGGAATATCGTGAGGTCGTGTGGCTGGCCGTGGTGGAGGACCTGGCCTATAAGGAGATTGCCCGCGTGCTGTCGATCCCGATCGGAACCGTGATGTCGCGGCTGCACCGCGGCCGCCGGTTGCTGCAGACCTGGCTGCTCGACTACGGGCGCCGGCGCGGACTCGTCGAACGAGCGGAGGGACAGGCGGAACCGCCTACCCAGCGGCCCGCAGAGCGGGAAGTAGAAGGAGATTCAGAGGCATGAGAACAGCGTTGCCCGAACACTGCAGAGATGTGCGCCAGCAGATCGGCGCCTATATTGACGAAGAGCTGTCGACCGAGGAGCTCTCGAGCGTGGAGCGCCATATTGCCACCTGTTCGCCCTGCCGTGAGCGGGCGGAGGTGGAGCGTGGTTTCACCGAGTCGCTGCGCGCGCGCCGTTTGGGCGAGCAAGCCCCTCCGGGGCTGATGCGGAGAGTGCGCCGGGGCCTGGAGCAGGAAGCGGGGCGCGAGTCGGACAGTGGAGGGTTTGCGGCGTGGCCTGGTCGGTGGAGGCTGGCCCTGGCGGGGGCCGGTTATGCGCTGGCTCTGGTCTTCGCGCTCATGTGGCTCGACAGCAATGCTCCGGCCCTGCGGCCGGCCGGCGGGGCGGTGAGGCCCGGAGCCGGGGAGTCGGGCGGCCGGGCCTGGGTGCCGGCCTCCGTGCAGCTTCGCGGCCGGGTCGTATGCGCGATCTGCGACGAGGCGGGCGTGCCGGTCGAGCAGCACATCTTGTGCGATACTTATGGGCACTTCAACGGCCTGCGCGACGATGGAGGTCGCCTGTGGCTGCTGGTCCGGAACGAGGGCCGGAATCCGGACCTGCAGAACCACGAAATGCGCGGACGCCAGGTCGTCGTGCAGGCGGAAGCATTCGAGGACGTGGGATATCTGATCGCCCGGAACGTCCGCGAGTTGTGAAACCGGGCGTTTCTGGAGGAAAGACTGATGGCAGGTAATGGTGCAATTCTGGAAGTGAACGGCAAGAACTTCGATAGCGAGGTTCTGAACAGTGCGCAACCGGTGGTGGTCGATTTCGCCGCGACCTGGTGTGGCCCGTGCAAGCTGCTGACGCCTGTGCTGGAGGAGGTCGCCGGTGAGTACGATGGCCGGGCGCGTGTGGCCCATGTGGATGTGGATGAGAGCCGTGATCTGGCGGTCAAGTACGGGATAACCTCGGTGCCGACGCTGCTGTTCATGAAGGGCGGCAAAGTCATGAGCCAGATGGTCGGGGCAATTCCCAAGAGCAGGCTCAAGGACGCCATCGACACCATGCTGGCCGGCTGAGGACACGTAACGTGGCTGCATATCGTTCATGGACTCAGCTGGTTCTGGCGGGCCTGCTGGTGGTCGGGTTGACCGGGGCCACGCTTGCCTGGAAGCTCGAAGCGCCTGTCGAGGACCCGGATGTCGTAGAAGAGGAGGTGCCGGAACTGTCGGTGGGTGCCGAGGCGCCCGACTTCGATCTCCCCGGCATCAGTGGGGGCCGGGTCGTCCTCGAAGACGTGCTCGCCGAGCGGCCGGTGCTGCTCGTCGTCTGGGCCGTCTGGTGCCCACCCTGCGTGGCGGAGTTTCAGGAGCTGCAGCGACTCCACGAGGAGTACGCCTCGAGCGGGTTGCAGATCCTGGCGGTGGGCGTGCGCTACAACCAGAGCCTCGAGGAAGTCCGCCTGTTCGCGAGGGATCAGGGAGTGGAATTTCCGGTGCTGTATGACGAGCGCGAAAAAGTCGTGCAGCGCTACGGTGTCACCTACGTACCCACGAACTTCCTCATAGGCCGGGACGGTGTCATCGAGCACTCCTCATACGGCCTGCCCGCCGACCTGGAAGAGCGGGTACAGGCCCTGCTCGACAATGCCTGATCGACTCTGGAGAGACGGGCCGGTGTTGCGCGTCCGCCGGTCTGAGGCCGTTGCGTTGACCCTTGGGTATCCGTGTATTAACATTGACGATAGATGCCTTCCGGCAAAGACCTGAGTTTCACGCAGTCCCCAGCACTCCCCAATAACAGTAGAGGGCCAGAGCGGGTCATCCTGGTCGCGGTCTGCTTCGACACGCGGGAACGTCTGCAGGTTCTCGAAAACCTGGTCGAGTTGGAGAGTCTGACCGCGACGGCCGGCGGCCTGGTCATGGATCGTTGGGTGCAGGAACGATCGCGGCCCGAAGCATCCTGCTATATCGGCCGGGGCAAGGCGCGCGAGCTCGCCGCTCGGGTGCGCGATCTGGAGGCCCAGCTGGTCATCTTTGACGACGACCTAACGCCGGGCCAGGTGCGCGAGCTCGAGCGTCTGCTCGGCGCACGCGTTATCGATCGCTCCGGACTCATCATCGACATCTTCGCCGACCACGCGCGCACCAAGGAGGCGCGTACGCAGGTGGAGCTGGCCCAGCTCCAGTACCTGCTACCGAGACTGGCCCGCCGCTGGGGTCACCTGGCGGGACAGCAGGGAGGCGTCATCGGCATGCGCGGCGTCGGTGAAAAACAGATTGAGCTCGATCGCCGCATGCTGCGCCGCAAGATCGTTCACCTCAAGAAAGATCTGTCCCGCATCGAGACTGGCCGTCGACAGCGGCGAGGCGCCCGCAACGGCCTGCCGCGTGTGGCGGTGGTCGGCTACACCAACGCCGGCAAAAGCCGGTTGGTGAATGCTCTGGCGGATGCCGATTGCAAGGTGGAAGATCGATTGTTCTCGACGCTCGACCCGCGGGTGCGGGCGGCATCGCTCGGTGCCCACTCCCGGGTGCTCCTGGTCGACACAGTCGGATTTCTGCGTAAACTGCCGCACCATCTGATCGCTTCATTCCGCAGCACGCTGGAGGAAGTGTCGGAAGCCGATCTGTTCCTGCACGTGGTGGATGCCAGCCATCCCGCCTGTGAGGATCACCTGCGCGTGACGCGGCAGACCACCACCCGGTTGGGCGGGGTCGAGCGGCCCGAGATCCTCGTCTTCAACAAGGCCGATCAGGTTGATTCGGACGGACACCTGCAGCGCCTGCGCGCACTCTATCCGGAATCCGAGATCATCTCCGCACAGTGCGGCTGGGGCCTGGAGGGATTGCGCGAGCGTCTGAGAAACTCTCTGTGGGAAATGCGTCCGGAGCGGCACATGACACTGCCGGTCTCGAGGCCCGATCTGGTGCACAAGGTTTACGAGAGCGTTCTGGTCACGCGCCAGTGCTACCGGCGCAACCGGGTGCGCCTCGACTACCGGGCGACGGAGGTGCAGCAGGGCCGCCTGCGTCAGGCACTGGTGCGCCGGGGAGCGCGCCCGAGAGGGGAGCACGCATGGCTCGCAAGCTGAGGGTGGTACTCATCTTCGGGGGGCGCTCGGTTGAGCACGAAGTATCGCTCACCTCGGCCCGCTCGGTTCTATCCGCCATCGATTCATCCCGCTACGAGGTACTTCCGGTGGCTGTGACCAAGGAGGGGCGATGGTTGTCGGGCCCGAAGACTCTCGATCTTCTCGAGTCGGGAGCCGAGGCCGGGGCCGGAGCGGTTCCCAGCGCCATCCTGGCGGATCCGAATGTGGGTGGCCTGGTGGCGCTGGGCGAAGGCGGTGGTGAGCCGGTCCCGGCAGGCGAAGGCGTCGATGTCGTCATTCCCCTCATCCACGGACGCTACGGTGAGGACGGCTCGCTCCAGGGTTTGCTGGAAATGGCTGGCCTGCCGTATGTCGGTTGCGGAGTTCTGGCCTCGGCCCTGTGCATGGACAAAGTGGTCAGCAAGCGCCTGCTGGAGGCCGCCCAGGTTCGCGTGGTTGAGTACGTTTGCTTGGAGAACGCCGAGTGGCTCAAAGACTGGGACGGAGTACGCCGTCAGGTGGAGGACGGCCCCGGCATCCCGTGTTTCGTGAAACCTGCCAACGGTGGCTCCAGCGTGGGCATCGTCAAGGTCAAGGAGTCCGATGCGTTGAAGGCTGCTCTCGAGGAGGCAAGCCGCTACGACCGGAAGATTCTTGTCGAGCGCGCCGTGGATGCGCGCGAGATCGAGGTGAGCGTGCTGGGGAACGAAGAGCCGCAGGCATCCGTTCCGGGTGAGGTCGAGCCCGCGAACGAGTTCTACGATTACGACGCCAAGTATCTCGATGAGAACTCGCGCCTGCACATCCCGGCGGATCTCTCGGATGAGCAAACCCAGGAGGTGCGCCGCATGGCGGTGGAGGCGTTCAAGGCGCTGAGTTGCGAAGGCATGGCGCGGGTCGATTTCCTGCTCGACCGAAACACCGGCAGCGCTTACGTGAGCGAGATCAACACCCTGCCCGGCTTCACTCCCATCAGCATGTATCCGAAGCTGTGGGAGGCGAGCGGGCTGGCGTACTCCCGCCTCATCGACCGCCTCATCGAACTGGCCCGGGAGCGCCACCGGCGGAACGCAGGCCTGGAGACTCGCTACGCGGGGCGCACGCGCTCGCTTCCTTGACAGATGTGCGGGGGCACGTCTATGTTGAACAGTGTAGCTGCAACCGACAGACTGTCTTGTTGAGGACCTGATACCTTGGGGTCAACCGCACTGCTCGATGCGAATGTCCTGGTGCTCAACCGCCTTTTCCAGGCGGTGGATGTCACATCCGTGCGCCGGGCCTTCACCATGCTCTACAAGGGGGACGCAAAGGCGGTCGAGCCGGACTACACCACCTACAGCTTCGAGAACTGGCGTGATGTACCGGCTCAGAACGGGGACGAGGTCATCCGCACCCCGACCTTCCACATAAGAATTCCCTGGGTCGTCCAGCTCCTGTACTTCGACCAGATGCCGCGCCACGAGGTGCGGTTCACGCGCAAGAACATCTACTATAGGGACAAGAACCGCTGCCAGTACTGTGGCGGAAAGTTCGCCATCAAGGATCTCAACCTCGATCACGTGATCCCGCTGTCGCGGGGCGGCCGCTCGATCTGGGACAACGTCGTCTGTTGCTGCCTGGAATGCAATACCCGTAAGGGGAACCGGCTGCCGGTGGAGGCGGGAATCCGGCTCCTCAAGCGGCCTACCAAGCCCCGCTGGCACCCGCTGGTACGGTTGAGCCTGTCCCACTCGCGTTACGAGATCTGGAAGAACTTCCTCGATCTGGCTTACTGGAACGTGGAGCTGCAGGAGGTAGTGGAGCCTACTTCACCTTAAGCCGCTTGAGCGCGGACAGCGGGATAAACACCATTTCGTTGTTGCTGTCCGGATCGCTCGGCTTGAGATAAAATCCCTTCTCATCGGGCCTGTAGTCCAGCGAGCTTCCCCGCAGTACCTCGCCATCCTGGAACTGCACTTCCACCTTGCGCCCGAAGCGCGGCGAGGTGGGGGTAAAGCGCTTCTTTTCGTGGTAATCTTGCCGTCCTCGCAGCTTGCGCACGAAGAAGATGGCCTTGACCTCGTTGAGGGGGATCCTCACGGTGCGGCCCCGGAGGTTGACGACGCGCACGGTTTCCTGGCCGCGGAAGAAGAATTTGCTCCGGCCGCGCAGCAGGCGGCCGTCAAGGTAATGAACGACGATTTTCTGAGACTGTCTCAATACCGTATCGCTCCGGCAATGGAAAATATAAACTCCCAAACGGCCGTGTCAAAGGAGCTAGAGGCATCCCGTGGATCCCACCTGGGCGCGCTTCTCACCCGCCAGCTATAGGATAGGCGGCCCGCTGACGCCAATGGTCCGGCGCCTGCTGTGGGCCAACTTTATTGTCTTCGGTCTCGAGGTCGTGGTCTTTGCGGCCCTCGGCCCGAGGGGCTTTGAAGGTCTGGTCCAGTACTTTGGGCTCGTTCCGGCCTACGTGCTGGGCCGGGGCTGGGTGTGGCAGCTCGGCAGCTACCTGTTCCTGCATTCGATCCAGGGGGGGATCCTGCCGTTCCACCTCCTGCTCAACATGCTGATGCTATGGATATTCGGAGGAGATCTGGAGCGCTCCTGGGGGAGCCGCGCTTTCCTGCGCTACTACCTGTTCACCGGAATCGGGGGTGGCCTGACGGTGCTGGCGGTGGGCCCGGGCTCGACCATCCCGACGATCGGTGCCTCCGGCGCGCTGTATGGGATCCTGATGGCGTACGGAATGCTGTTCCCGAACCGCATCGTGCACATCTATTTCCTGTTCCCGGTCAAAGTGAAGTGGTTGGTCGTCTTCGCCGGGTTCATGACCCTGTACGCCTCCCTGACGCAACCCGGCACCGGCGTCAGCCACCTGGCGCACCTGGGCGGGCTGGTGTTCGGGTGGATTTACCTGAAGAGGGCCTGGCGCATCCGCGAGCTGCTGGCGGAGCTGCGGTGGCACATTCGGCGGCGGCGTTTTCGGGTTTTCGACGACGACGATCCTCCGGGTACGCGCACCCACTGAGGCCGCGCGCGGCCCCGGCTCAGAGCGATTTGAGGCTGATGATGCCGCTGACGTCGAAGGCGCAGAGAAAGTCGCGCAGGAATGGCAGGTGGGGGTAAAGCTGCTGGAGTTTCATGAAGTAGGCATCGCGGCCCGCCGCATCGTCTCTCAGGTGGCGAATCTCTCCCAGCAGGTAGTAGCAGTTCACCCGCAGGTCGCGGTAGTTATGAAGCTCGGCGAGGCACAGGGCCCGCTTTCCGCATGCCTCGGCGCGGGCGAGGAAATTCTGTTTTAGAAGTCCAAAGCACTCGTCCTGCAGGCATTCGGCCTGGACGCGGGGCTCACCGATCTCGCGCGCGAGCGCCAGCGCCTCACGGATCTCCTTCAGCCCCTTGCGGTACTCTTTCTTCAGGATCAGGCAGTAACCGAGGTTGTCGCGCAGCACGCTGATGGCGCGACGGTAGTCTCCGCGGCAGCGGCAGTAAAGATCCAGCGCCTGCCGGTAATGAATCAGCGCCTTGTCGAAGCAGCTATCGACGAGCTCCAGGTTTCCGAGCAGGTTGATGGAGCGGGCCACCAGCCGTGGCGCCCGCAGTTTCCGGGCTGTTTCCAGGGCCCCTTTGGCGAAGCGCCGCGCGCGCTCCAGCCGCCCCTGCCGGCGCTGCGCCACCGCCAGGTTGAACCTGGCCTGCCAGCCGGCTCGCGGATGGAGCGGTCGCAGGATGATCTGCCTCAGGCCCGCCTCTGCTTCGCGGGGTCGTCCCACCTCCAGCAGCGTGCTGCTCACGTCACAGAAGGCACGCTGGATCAGTGCCGCATCCCCTGAGCAGCGTGCTGCCTCCAGGGCGCATTGGAAAGCCTCGAGCGCCTTCTCCCTGTCACCCCGGTGGTAGGCACGACGCCCACGCTTCGCCCACAGCCGGTGTTCCGACCGAGCATTGCCGGATGGAGTTCTCTTTCTCAGCTCCTGTCCTCCTTGTGACCGGCGTTGGACAGTTTGAAGTGCATGAAATTGAGCACCTCTTCCTGGTGGTGCGGCTCCAGGCGGTCGAACAGGTACAGGAGTTCGGCGCGCCGTCCTTCGGGCAACCGTATATGACCCGCCTCATCCTGGAAAAAGTCGCTGATGCTCAGGTCGAAGATTCGCAAAATCTTGAACAGCGCCTCCAGGCTGACCTTGTACTCGCCCGTTTCCATGCGGCACAGGTCCGACTGCTGGATTCCCATCTTGGAGGCCAGTTCAGACTGCGTGAGCTTCCGATCTTTCCGGAGTTGGCGGATTTTCCTGCCGACCAGGGGCGCGGGGTTGCTTCGTTCTGGAGTCATAAGCACCTGATTCAAAAGGGATTAGTAAAAAAATACCATTTCTGTTTCATTATGTTCACAAGGCATTTGACATATTGATTGTTCTGCTGTTACGACATAAACTATACATTACACGGAGGAAAACTCGCAGTTCCAAAAAGCCCCGGATCGCTGGATCCTGAATTGCGTGGCATCCGAAGCCGACCGGCAGAGACAGGAAATCCCTCCAAGGTTTCCCAAGTCTCATAACTGAGAGTACCCGCAGGTTAGAGGAGTGTCAAGAACCCGACGGCCTGCGGAGATCATGAGGAGGAGGTACCGCACTATTGAGAGGAAAAGCGTGCGAGCATAGCCAGATCATTGCCCGTTACCTGGTTGAGATCAGCGAGTACTCGCTGATGAGCAAGCAACAGGAGATGGCCCTGGCGCGCGACGTCAGCGTCGGCCGCAAGGAGCGCAGTTCCCTGAATGAGCTCGTGCAGTCGAACCTTTCGTTCGTCGTCAAGATCGCCAGCGAGTATCGAGGCATGGGGGTTGCCTTCGAGGATCTCCTGAACGAGGGAAACCTCGGTCTCATCGAGGCGGCCAACCGCTACGATCACCGGCGTGGTACCAAGTTCATCACCTACGCCATCTGGTGGATCCGCAAATCAATCCTGAAAGCCCTCGCCGAGCACAGCAGCCTGGTGCGGGTTCCGAGCTACCAGATGAAGAAGGTGCGGGAGCTCAATCGCGCCGAGCGCCAGCTTACCCGCAAGCTCGGCCGCAAGGCCAATCGGGAGGAGGTCAGTCGTACAGTGGGAGCCTCCGTGGCGCAGCTCGACGCGCTCATGCAGCTGCCATGTAAGAAAATGTCGATCGACAGCAAGGTCGGCAAGGACAGAGACTCCAGCATCAGTGATTTCCTCACAGACAAGAAGAAGATCAGCGTCGAGGATCGCCTGATCCGCAAGGAGAACCGCCAGCTCGTGCGCTGGGCGCTGACCGGCCTCGACATGCAGGAGCAGCAGATCCTCATGAACCGCTTCGGGTTCTCGGGAGGCAAGACCCTCACTCTGAAAGAGATCGGTCAGCGCATGAACCTCAGCCGCGAGCGGGTGCGCCAGATCGAGGTCCAGGCCAAGCGCAAGATCCGCCGCCTGTTCGCCGGAGAGAACAAAGAAGCACTGCCGTGCATCAAATTCCGCCCGAAGACCACATTCCTGAACTTCAAGAACGGCAACAATCACACCGGACATTGATACTGCGCTGTCCTTGACTTGCCGACAGGGGTGCCCCTATGATGGGCGCTCCTGTCGGTGCAACTGGAAACCGCCTCTTTCCGCCCGAGGAAAGCCGGAGATGGCAAAGAGCAAACGGGGCGTACCGGCGCGCTCCGGCCGTAGCGCGGGTCGGCCGCCCGCACCTCCCTGGATCAACCTTCTTCAAGAACCCGCCGCGTTGCTCGACACGCGCGGCAGTTTCGTCGCGCTCAATGCGGCCTTTCGGGCGCTCTTCCCACAGACCTCTGAAAAGCAGATCCCGAGGGAGGGGGATGCGCTGGAGAACTGGATCGAGGTGCCCGCGTCCGCGGGCTGGTCTCCGCGGCGGAGCGCGGAACCTTCCTGTCCGCTGAAAGTGCGGCTGGGCGAGCGTGATTGGGAGGCCTGCCTCGGGACATTGCCCTCCGGTAGCGGCGGGCGCTGGTTGCTCAGCCTGCGGCCTGTCGGGTTGCCGGATGCGGGCCGGGATCTGGCGCTTCTCGGCGAGGTGGCCCAGGGACTGGCGTTCGCGCTGGAGCCCGAGGAGGTCTTCCGCCACCTGCTCGAGACGCTGGGGCGTGCGTTCGACTTCGAGGTCGCCGCCTGCGCCTGGATGGGCCAGAGCGTGTCGGCGGGCCTCCTGAGGCTGGACGCGCCAGCAGACACCACTGCGCTGAGACGCGAAATCGATGCCACCGCGAGGGAGATTGGCGTCGATTGGCAAGGCCGTCTGGCCTTCGCCGTGGAGCGCTCCCTGCGCTACCGCGGGCAGGATCCAGCGCTCGAATCGGCCCCCGCTTTCAGGCTCGTGGCGCCGTTGCACCGTGGCAGCACGGTCACCGGTCTGCTGTGGCTTGCCTCCTCCTCGCCGGATCTGGCTCGCGAGGAGAACCGCAGACTGCTTCTCGGCATGGCCAACCTGGCGTCGCTCACGCTGGTGCGCCTCGAAGCGTCACAGGCTGCCGAAGCGCACAAGTTCCAGGCTGTAATCGATTCGATGCCGGCGGGTGTCTTTCTTCTCGACGCTCGGGGTCGCGCCCGCCTGCTCAATCCAGCCGCCCGGCAGCTTCTGGCCGTCACCGGCACCCCGGCTGGTACCTCCCTGCGATCGCTGGGGGGCATCGACCTGATGCCGCTCGTTGCGGAGGCGGTCCGGCATGGGGGTCCGCTGCCCCCGCGGGAAGTCGAAGATGGAGACCGCGTCTTCAGGTTGAGTCTGACACGGATGCGGGGCGGCGGCGCCGAGTCTCCTGACGTGTTGCTCGTGGCCGAGGATGTCACCGAGCAACGCCGCGTGCGGGATCAGCTCATGCAGAGCGAAAAGCTCTCCTCTCTGGGGGAGATGATCTCCGGGGTGGCGCACGAGCTCAACAACCCTCTCGCCACGGTGATGGCCTATGCCCAGCTCCTGATGGAGGCGGAGGTGCCCGGCGAGGTGCACCGAATGCTCGGGACGGTGAATTCAGAATCGGTGCGATGCCAGAAGATCGTCCAGAGCCTGCTCACTTTCGCACGCCGGCACACGCCCGAGCGGCGCCAGGTCGAGATTGAGCCTCTCCTGCGCGAGACCATTGAGCTGGTCTCCTACAGCAGCCGCTCGGAAGGTGTGAAGATCGATCTGCAAATCGGTACGGGGTTGCCCGCCATCCAGGGCGATCCGCATCAGCTTCAGCAGGTGTTCCTCAACATCCTCAACAACGCCTGCCAGGCAATGGAGGAAACCACCGGCGAACGGCTGATCCGTGCCTCCGCCCGCGCTGAAGTTGGGGGGCTGCGCATCGAGTTCCGCGATACCGGCTCCGGCATACCGCCGGAGGTGCTGCCGCGCCTGTTCGGCGCGCTGGCGCGTGAATCGGTACGGGCGGAACTCAAAATCACCGAAGAACAGAAAGAGCGGATCGACGAGCTGTCGGCGCAGGCGCGGCCCGACCAGGAGACGCTACAGCCGCTCTTCGACCGCATCCGCGTCCTCGCCTTCATGGGCCCGGATGGCGA
>CBEVTG010000020.1:0-11352 GCA_965552745.1 uncultured bacterium | reverse complement strand
CGCCTGCAACAGGAGGTGCGTGCCTGGTCTGTGGGTGAAGCCGACGCGGGCGAGGTGGATCGGCTCAACGTCCTTGAGGCAACGCGCCTGGCAATGAAGCGTGCGGTGCAGGCGCTGAGCGTGCACCCCGATCTGCTCCTGGTCGATGCTATCGAGCTGCCGTCTCTCGACCTGCCTCAGGGCAGTCTGGTGCAGGGTGACGAGCGCGTGATGTCGATAGCGGCTGCCTCTGTCATCGCGAAGGTCCATCGTGACCGTTTCATGTCAGGAATAGATTGCAGTTTTCCCCGGTACGGCTTTCTGAGGAACAAGGGGTATGGCACGCTCGAGCACCGGCGCGCCGTGCACCGATGGGGGCCGTGTGAGTTGCATCGTCGATCGTTCCGCGGGGTCCGCCCTGCCTGATCCATCATGGCGCTGAACCAGTCCAAGATCATCAAGGCCGCTGAGAAATACCTGCGTCAGGGGAAAATTGACGCGGCCATCGCGGAATACCAGCGACTGGTCAAGGCAAACCCCAACGACGTCAACACGATCAACAAGATCGGCGATCTCTACGCGCGCCACGGCAAGACCCGGGAAGCAATCACCCAGTTCACCAAGATCGCCGAGTTCTACAGCAAGGATGGCTTCCTCCTGAAAGCCATCGCTATCTACAAGAAGATCAACAAACTCGATCCGAGCTACCTGGAGGCCTATCAAAAGCTGGCGGAGCTTTACTCTCAGCAGGGTCTCGTCATGGAGGCCAAGTCCCAGTACCAGACGGTGGCCGAGTATTACCTGAAGGCCGGCAAGTTCGACAAGACGCGGGAGGTATACGAGCAGGTGCTCAAGCTCGCTCCCGATGATCTCAAGACCCGTCTGGCGCTCGCCGACGTCTGGGCCAAGGAAAAGAAGGGTGATCAGGCGATTCAGGAGTATCTGGCAATTGGTCAGGACCTGGACCGCCGCGACATGCTCAAGGAGAGCGCGCGAATCTACCAGACGGCGCTCAAGATCGATCCCAAGAACCGCGAGGTTCTCGATCGTCTCATTCGTGCCCTTGGACAACAGGGAGAGCACGATACGGTGATCGAGCTACTCGAGGGCCAGGTCAAATCGAGCCGTGATCCGGGGCTCATGGCGTTGCTGGCGCAGGCCTACCTCGGCAAGGACCGCCTCAAGGATGCCAAGAAGCTGCTGCAGAAGGCCGCCTCGATCGATTCCGAGTCGGTGGACATCCGCGTCGCGCTCGGCCGGTTGCAGCTCAAGCAGGGCGAAGCGGCCGAGGCCTACGAATCTCTGGTAGGAGCATCTGAGCAGCTCGAGCAGCAGAAGAAGCTCACGGAGGCCAGCCACCTCTGGGAGGAGTTCATCCGCGAGCAGAGCGATCACGCCGAAGCTCTGAGCAAGCTGGAAGATCTGTACCGGCGCAATGAGCATCCGGCTAAAGCAAACGCCACGGCCTCTGACCTGGCGGATGTTCTTATTGCCGGGAACAAAATTGATGGCGCCCGCCAGGTGCTCACGCGCCTGGTGGAGTGTGACGGGGGAAACCCCAGACACCGGGAACGTCTGCAAAGCCTCGAGTAGCAGAGCTTGAGTCCCACACCGTCTGCAGGACCGTCGGGTATGACACCGGATCTGGAGATTGATCTGCCCGAGATCGACATCCCGGAGCCTGCAGAGGCGGGGGCAGGCGCCGGCTCCGTGTCGCTCGAAGATCTGCCTGAAGGAGGCGAGCCGGAGGATCAGGAGTACATCGGCGAACGTCTCACGGAGGCAGAAGTCTTCGTCAAGTATGGACTGGTCGACAAGGCACTGGAGCAGCTCAAGACCGTCCTGAAACGGTTTCCACGCTGTGTCCGGGCGCGGGAAAAGCTACGTGATCTCTACACCGAAAACGGTGATCCGGACCATGCGGTGAGTGAGTGCATTCACCTGGCGCGTATCCTGCGGGACGGAGGGGATGGTCCTGCGGCTGAGGGGGTGTTGAAGGAAGCGCTCGAACTGGGGGGGTCGCCGGGGATCCAGAGACATGTTCGGCAAGCCCTCGGCAGCGAGGTCGAGGCGGAGCCGGCTGCTGAAGCAGTCGCCGAGGAGATGCCGATCGATCTCGAGCCTGCGCCGAGCCCCCTGGAGCCTCCGCCTTCGGACAGCCTCGATCTTGATCTCGACCTGGCACTGGAGGGGTCTCAGGCTGCGGGGAAACCCGTGGAAGAGGGGGGATTGGAGCTGGAACTCGATCTCGAGGAATCGGATGAGCCTGCCGTCGCGCCGGAATCCGCCGATGAAGGGCTCGAGATCGAAATCGAACCCCCGGAACAGGCCGGCCCCAGTACGGAGGAGATCAAGGAGGTTGATTTCTACCTGGAACAGGGGCTGGAGGAGGAGGCAAAGAACCTGCTTCTCAAGCTGCAGGAGCGTGCACCGGGGGCGGAAGAGATCACGCAGCGTCTGGAGCGCCTCGGTGTGAAGCCCGCGAGTGCGCCCGTGGCGGCGCCTGCCGCGGGCGCGGGAAGCTTTCTCGAGGATATCGGGCGTGAGCTCAACGAGGGGGAGGAGACGGCGCAGCCTGTGGCGGCCCCCGCGGCAGCAGAAGGTGGCGCAGCTGAATTTTTTGATCTGTCGTCCGAGATAGATGAAAGCCTGTTCGAAACCCAAACTGCGGTCGGGGCCGATCCCGGTCTCTCAATACCGGGAGAGGAAGAGCAGAGCCTCGAGGAGATCTTCAAGGCGTTTAAGAAAGGTGTCGAGCAGCAGGTCGAAGACACCGACTTCGAGACCCACTACAACCTCGGTATCGCTTACAAGGAGATGGAGCTGATTGAAGAAGCCATCGGTGAGTTCCAGATCGCCGCAAAGGATCCTCAGCGTCTGGTGCCGTGCTGCAGCATGCTCGGAATCTGCTTCAGGGAAAAGGGCATGAACAACCTTGCGGTCAAGTGGTACCAGCGCGGTCTGGAAAGGCCCGGCGATAAAGATGAGGAATACCAGGGGCTCAAGTATGACCTGGCGGTCCTGTACATGGAGATGGGGGACTACGCCCGCTCTCAGGAACTGTTCACCGATGTTTACGGTCTCAACGCGAAGTACCGCGACGTCTCCCAGAAGATGAAAGAGCTCGAGAAGTTGATCGGCCAGGAGAAGTAGCCCGCCGGGCGCTGTGCGCTCGCGAGCCTGGATTGAACCAGGGTGTCATCCAAAGGGCTCGCTTCACCTGTGCGGATGACCACTTGGGTGGTCGGATGGTCGTTCAGCCGGACAGTCCGACCCTCTCCGGGCACCACCAACGGTGGGCTCCCTATCGAAAAACCCTTATTTAATGGTGGTTTGTAGTTTTTCAGTCGTAATGCCGCTGAACGATGAAACTGGCATGTCATTTGCTTTGTAGATTAATTGTGAAAGACGGAAGAACGCGCCCAGCAGCCGTCCCTTCCTGTTTCCCGTAGAAAGAACTCCTTCCTCAATACCAACCCCTAAAACGGCTGCTGGCGCGTTTTTCTTTTTCCCCACGGGTTTCTTCTCCATTACGGGTGCTGTTAACCTGACGGCCAGAAGTCGGGACGGCCGGAAGCTCTGATGCAGCGAAGCCGGGATGCAGTCAGGCGGCCGCAGGATGCTGCCGGTTACCCCACGTCTGGGAAAGATTCCGCTGACTGGCGCCTGGTCCTGGACGCTGAGCGGCCCGGTGCGCTCAACATGGCTCTCGATGAAATTCTGACGCGTGCCTGCGCGGACGGGGAAAGAGCCGTTCTCAGGCTGTACGCCTGGTCGCGCCCCACCCTCAGCCTGGGGCGCAATCAGGAACTGGCCCGCGCCGCTGACCTCGAAGCTTGCGAGCATCTCGGTGTCGATGTCGTACGGCGCCCCAGCGGCGGCCACGCTGTGCTGCACGAGCGCGAGGTTACCTATGCGCTCAGCGTGCCGGCGTCGGAGCCTCTTCTAGCGTCAGGTGCACGCGCCGCCCTGCGGCAGATCGCCGACGGTATCGTGGTTGGCCTGGATCGACTGGGTGTGCGGGCCCGACGGGAGGTTCGTGGCCGCGGGCGGGGTGTGCCTGGAGCAGCGGTTCCTGCGGCACCCTGCTTCGCAACCACGGCCAGAGACGAGATTACCGTCGACGGAATCAAGGTGGCGGCCGCCGCACAGTGGCGCCTGCGGTGTGCCCTCCTCCAGCACGGCTCGATTCCGCTGTCGATCGATCCCGAACGGCTGATGAGGGTGACCGGAGCGGTGGCGCAGGGGGAAATTCCTCCCTCTCGTGCCGGAGTGGGGATTCTCAGGTGGCTGTCGTGGGATGAAATGCAGGCCTCCCGGCGATCCGACGAGTTCATCCGTCTGCGGCAGCGTGTTATTGAGTCCCTGATCAGGGGAATTGAAGAAACCCTGAAAGTGCGCCTGCGTCCGGATCGCCTGCGCGTGGACGAACTGCAAGCGGCCCGCGAGCTCCAGAGGCGCGTGTACGGCTCGGCGGCCTGGACACGGCGGCGTTAAAGGAGGACAGATCGGATGAAGGATCGGGAAAGGGCCAGGAAGTGGCAGTTACCGGGCTTCCTGTGCGTGGTGGCTCTCACCCTGGGCTGCTCAACGGATCCGATGGGTGGCGGGTCGAATCCGGAAGAGGAAATCAAACGGCTGCGTTCTCAAAACACGAAGCTTGTCCGAGAAAACGTCCGGCTCAGCGGAGAGAATTCGGCCATGCAGGCCCACGTGGCACAGCTTCAGGAGCGCATCAGGGCACTCGAGGAGAAAATCGACAGGCTGCTCGCCGAAGGAGCTCGCGAGCGTCCGTCATCCTGAAGCCGGAGATCGGACTCCCCACGCGCAGCCGGTCCCCGCTCCGGCCTCAGTTCGAGCGGACCTCGACGACCACCGCAATGTGGTCATCCACGCCCACCGGGCGTTCCGGTGAAGGAATGAATGTTTGAGGAGGGCGCTCCAGGTCGCTTTCCGTCTCCTCGTAGAGCACCACCAGGGGCAGCTCACGAACCTGATCCGTCTCGTGCAGCAGTACAGCGCGATGATTCCTGGTGAGAGAGACGCGCGCCGGGTTTTCCACTAGCAACCTCAGCAGCTGCTCGGGCGTGAACTGCAGAGCGCCTTCTTCGGTGAGTTCCACCTCCTGCAGGAAGTAGGGCAGGGTCTGGCGGAGATGTTCCCTCGCCGAGCAGAAGGCCGTGGGTTCCGAGCCGCGGACGAACGCTTCCAAAATCACATCCTTGCAGCCGCTCTCGACGCTGGCGCGTAGCCCCGTCTGCCGGTCGATGGGCACGAAGGCGACATTTCCGGGCTTCATGAAGTGCTCGCGCGGCTTGCCGGCCAGGATCTTCTTGAAGAAGTCGACCCAGATCGGTAGCGCCGCCCGCGAGCCGGTCTCTTTGGGTCCGATGCTCTGTTTCTGATCGAAACCGACCCACACCCCGCACACCAGCGAGGGCGTGAATCCGACGAACCAGGCATCGCTGAAGTCGTCGGTGGTTCCGGTCTTTCCGGCCATCGGATACTGGATCATTTTGGCGCGCCGTCCGGTGCCGTCCGTGATTACGCCCTCGAGCAGGTACGTCATCAGATAGGCCAGATCCGCCGGCACCACTTCCTCGGCTCTCGGCTCGCTTTTCTCACGCACCTTACCGTCCCGTCCCGCCACGTATTTCATGAGATGCGGATCCACGCGGATCCCCTGGTTCGGGAAAATTGAATACGCGCTTGTAAGTTGCACGAGCGAGACTTCGGAAGATCCCAGGGCAGTGGACGGAAATGGGTGGAGCGGGGAAGTTATCCCCATGCGTCGGGCCAGGGCCAGGGTCGGGCGGTAGCCGATCTGGTTGAGCAGGCGCACCGAGACGATGTTGCGGGAGTTTTCCAGCGCTTCGCGCAGGGTTGTCAGGCCGTAGTAGCGGCGGGTGTAGTTTTCAGGCTGATAATGTTCTTCACTCTTGCGGGCCGTGAAGACCGTGGGGGCGTCGAGGACCATGTCTGCCGGCGTGAGTCCCTCGACGAGTGCAGACAGGTAGACGATCGGTTTAAAAGCTGAGCCGGTCTGGCGCAGAGCCTGGGTGGCCCGGTTGAACTCGCTGCGGTTGAAATCGTACCCGCCGATCATGGCTTTGACCTCGCCGCTGCCCGGATCGATGGCCACCAGCGCGCCCTCGACCTTCGGCTCCTGATCGAGCACGAGATCGAGGCTCTTGGCTTCGGAGTCCAGCTTCTTAATCGAGAACAGGGTGATGTCACCGCGCTCGAGAATTTTGCCCAGTGAGTCCTGCTTGGTCCACTTGATGCCGGCGGGCACCAGAGTGCCCATCCACTCGCCGACCTTCACCTGCGCCCTCTCGTCGGTCACGTCCAGCACCAGGCCGTGCACCCGGACGCCCCGCGCCAGGGGACGCTGCCAATCCGGTTCGCGGTGACTGGCCAGGAGCTCCTCCTGCTGGGTCTCGTCGAGATCCTCGTGCTCCTGCTCCTGGAAGAGATTGCGTTCTATCTCGCGAAATCCCTGGCGTCGATCGATCGCGTGCAGGCCGCGGACGAGTGCCTCGTTGGCGGCGCGCTGCATGTCGACATCCAGGGTCGTGAACACCTCCAACCCTCCCTGGTAGAGCATTCTCTGGCCGTAGTTGGCTTCCAGCTTGCGCCTCACCGCTTCCACGAAGTAGGGAGCAAGCTCGTCCCGGGGCGCGGGCTTGAAGGTCAGAAGAGGCTCGGCCATGGCTGCCGTGGCCTGTTCGTGGGTCACGTACATCTCCTCCACCATGCGCTGCAGAACGTGATCGCGTTTGCGTCTCGCCACCTCGGGGTTGCGAAGCGGTGAGAAATACTCCGGTCGCTGCGGAATCCCGGCCAGAGTGGTCGCCTCGGCCAGGGTAAGCTGGTTGGCTGGCTTGCTGAAGTAGTACTGGGATGCAGCCTCGATGCCATAACGCCCGTGGCCCATGTAGATCTGGTTACAGTAGAACTCGAGGATCTCGTCCTTGGTGTAGGTCTTCTCGATCTGCATGGCCAGGAAGGCTTCCTGGAGTTTCCGGCGCAAGGTGCGCTCGGGCTTCAGGAACAGCAGCTTCGCCAGTTGTTGGGTGAGCGTGCTGCCCCCCTGCACCACGCCTCCGGCGAGCACATTGTGGTAGGCGGCCCGGGCGATACCCTTGATACTGACGCCGAAGTGCAGGTGAAAATCGGCATCTTCGGTTGCGATGATGGCGTTCTTGAACGAATCCGGGATGTCAGAGAGCGACACCAGGATGCGGCGCTCCTCCGCGAACTGGTGAATCAGCACCCCGGTGTCGCTGTACAGGCGCGTGATCACGGGCGGCTGGTAGTCCTGCAGCCGCCGCACGTTCGGCAGGTCAATGTTGAGCAGGTATCCGAGCAGGAACCCGAACGCACAGGCCAGACCTGCTCCCGCCGGAAGCATCCACAGCGGCAGGGGGCGCAGCCAGCGCCTCAGAGCCTCCATGAGACGGATCTTCAGATCGGGCCAACCCTGTGGCTCGGGGCTCGAGAAGTCGGGGGAGGGGGTTTCAGGGACCATGAGGGGGGCTGGACCCGCAGAGCGGCAAATATAGCAGACACCGGCGGTGGCGGCAAGGCGGGTCTGGGATCACCGCAAAGCGATATAATTGCTTGGATAGCCTTGACTTAGTGGAGATCGGTTCCTAGATTCGGCCATGTCCATCGGCGGTTCTTTGTTCCGGCTGGAAGCCTCCTTCCAGCCCACGGGAGATCAGCCCGAAGCCATCCGGCAGTTGATCGAGGGGCTGCGCCGCGGCGAGCGCGATCAGGTGTTGCTGGGGGTGACCGGGTCGGGAAAGACCTTCACCATGGCGCAAGTGATTGCCGCATTGCAGCGGCCGACGCTGGTGATCGCCCACAACAAGACTCTGGCGGCCCAGCTCTTCCACGAGTTCCGTTCGTTTTTTCCGAACAACGCGGTCGAGTACTTCGTCTCCTATTACGACTACTACCAGCCGGAAGCCTACGTGCCGCGCACCGATACGTACATCGAGAAAGAGGCCACCATCAACGACGAGATCGACAAACTGCGGCATTCCGCCACGCGTTCCCTATTGGAACGCCGCGACGTGATCATCGTGGCCAGTGTTTCATGTATCTACGGCCTCGGATCGCCGGAGTCCTACCATGGAATGTTGCTCATGCTCGAACGGGGCCAGGAGATGCCCCGGGAGAAAATCCTGCACCGGCTGGTTGAGATCCACTACGAACGCACGAACGCGGATCTGGAGCGCGGCAAGTTTCGGGTACGCGGTGATGTCATCGAGATCTTTCCGTCGTACGAGGATCTGGCCGTGCGCGTCGAGCTCTTCGGTGACAGCATTGAATCACTGAGCATCATCGATCCACTCCGCGGGGTGACGCTGGATCAGCTCGAACGCCTGCCTCTGTACCCGAACTCCCACTACGTGGTGCCCCAGGACCGGCTGCTGTCAGCGGTCGAGTCGATCAAGAAGGAACTGAGCGAACACCTGCCGGTTCTGCGGGAGCAGGACAAACTTCTCGAGGCGCAACGCGTGGAGCAGAGAACGCGCTTCGATCTGGAGATGATCCGTGAAACCGGATTCTGCCATGGCATCGAGAATTATTCTCGACACCTGACAGGCCGCCGTGCGGGCGAGCCGCCCCCCACGCTCATGGACTACCTGCAGGACGATGCTCTCGTTTTCATCGACGAGAGCCACGCCACTATCCCTCAGGTGCGGGGTATGTACCACGGCGATCAATCACGAAAGAATACGCTCGTGAAGTACGGTTTCCGGCTGCCTTCAGCGCTCGACAACCGTCCGCTGAAGTTCGAAGAGTTCATGGAGCGCGTTCACCAGGTTCTCTACGTTTCCGCCACGCCCGGCCCGTATGAGCTCGAACGCAGCGGAGGAGCGGTCATCGAGCAGATCATCCGGCCCACCGGGTTGACCGATCCGGAGATCGTCATCAAGCCCGTCCGCACTCAGGTCGATGACCTGCTCGAGGAGATCCGCAAGGTGGTGGAGCGGCGCGAGCGCACCCTGGTGACCACGCTCACCAAGCGCATGGCCGAGGACCTGACCGAATACTACCGCGACCTCGGAATCAAGGTGGAATACCTGCACTCGGACGTGGACACCCTGGAGCGCGTACGCATCCTGCGCGATCTTCGCAGAGGTACCTTTGATGTTCTCGTGGGTGTAAACCTGTTACGTGAAGGTCTGGATCTGCCGGAGGTGTCGCTGGTGGCCATCCTGGACGCCGACAAGGAGGGATTCCTGCGCTCCACGGGATCGCTCATCCAGACCTCCGGCCGGGCGGCACGCAACGTGCGTGGCCGCGTGGTGATGTACGCCGACACCGTCACCGGGTCGATGCGTGCCGCCATCGATGAGATGGAGCGCCGCCGCGAAATCCAGCTGGATTTCAATCGCCAGCACGGCATCACCCCGGAGACCATCGTCAAGGACGTGGCGGATGTTCTGGGAAGCATCTATGAGCGCGACTATCTGCGCGAACCGGAGATCGCCGAGGAGAGCGCGAACTACCAGACGCTGGAGGATCTGCAAAAGGAGATCGCGCGGCTCGAAAAACAGATGAACAGCGCCGCCAGGAAGCTGGACTTCGAGCGTGCGGCTCAGCTGCGGGACCGCGTCCGCTACCTGAAGCAGCAGGAGATCTTCAGCTGAGGGGGTAGCTCAGGATCAGCATCTAGGAATGACCGTGAGTATGGAAAAAATCAAGAAAAAGGCCGAGGTGGCACCGGAGCGGCCTGGGGTTTATATCTACCGGGATGCGCGTGGAAAACCGCTCTACGTGGGAAAGGCCAAATCGCTCCGCCAGCGGGTGCGTTCCTATTTCCACAACTCTGCGGCCCACGCCCCTAAGACGCTGCAAATGCTCTCCGAGGCGACCGATCTGGAGTTCATCCTCGCGGGGTCGGAGATGGAAGCCTTGATCCTGGAGAACAACATCATTAAGAAGGAGCGCCCGCGCTTCAACGTGCTGCTTCGCGATGACAAGAGCTTCCCGTACCTGAAGCTCACCGCCCAGGATGATTTTCCGCGCGTCACGCTGGTTCGCCGGGCGCGGCGCGATGGCAGCGAGTATTTCGGCCCCTACCTCCCAGCCTCCAGTGCCCGGCGCTCCCTGCGCATGCTGTCGAAGTACTTCCAGGTGGCGATCTGCCAGGAGCGTCTGGACGGCTCGCGGCCCAGGCCGTGCCTCTATTACCAGCTCAACCAGTGTCTGGGGCCCTGCGCGGGACTGGTTACACGGGAGCGTTACCAGCAGGCCATCGACGACGCGCGCCTTTTTCTGCAGGGGCGTGACCGCGACCTGCTCGGCTCGTTGCGCCGGAAGATGAAGGAAGCCTCCGAAGCCCAGGAATACGAACAGGCTGCCCATTACCGGGATTTGGTGCGCTCCCTCGAGCGCGCCGGCCGCAAACAAGCGGTGGCCTCCGTGGGCCTGGAGCACCAGGACTACTTTCATTACCACCGCGAAGGGGCGCAGGCCGTTCTGGAGCTGTTCATGATGCGCGACGGCCTGATCCAGGCGCGGCGCGAGTTCTCCTTCGAGGGGGCAGAGGAAGAAGATTTCCTGCGCACGGCGCTTCCCCAGTATTACGCCGGCGACACGTTCGTTCCCCAGGAGATTTACGTGCCTCACGACTTCGAGGAGCGCGCGCTACTGGAAAGCTGGCTCAGCCACAGGCGGGGTGAGCGGGTGCAGGTCAAGATGCCGCGCCGCGGGGTCAAGGCACGCTTCCTCGAGACGGTGCGCCAGAATGCCGATCTGGCTTTCGAAACCCGCTTCCGCACCTCCCACGTGCAGGGTGTGCAGGGCCTCGAGGAGCTGCGCGAGGCGCTCGGGCTGGACGAAGCGCCTTATCGCATTGAGGCCTTTGATATCTCCAATCTGCAGGGGACCGACCAGGTCGCCTCGATGGTCGTCTGGGAGGGAGGCCGCCCTCGTGCGTCTGAATACCGGCGCTTCCGAATCCGTAGTGTCGAGGGGGCCGACGACTTCCGCTGCCTGGCCGAAGCCGTACAGAGGCGTTACGTGCGCCGGCTGGAGCGGGGAGGGGCCCTGCCCGATCTGGTCCTCATCGACGGGGGAAAGGGACAGCTCGGAGCCGCAAGCGCTGTTCTCAAGGAGATCGGCCTGCACGAGTTGCAGGTGGTGGCCATCGCCAAGCGCGAGGAGCTGCTGTATCTCGAAGGCCGGCAGGGCGAGATTCGGCTGCCGGAAAACTCACCGGCTCTGCAAATCTTGCAACGTATCCGGGATGAGGCGCACCGTTTTGCCGTGCGCTATCACCGAACCCTGCGATGGAAGCGAACGGTACGCTCTGATCTCGAGGAAGTGCCGGGGCTCGGCCCGAAGAGAAGG
>CBEVTG010000019.1:0-11376 GCA_965552745.1 uncultured bacterium | reverse complement strand
CCCGGTCCCGTTATGTTCTCGAGCACGCCCAGGCAAATCTACTCGTGCACCGACCCGAGTTCGAGGAACGGGCGCGTCATCTTACCGGCGGGCTCGATGATCTGCGGCAGCGCATCGTCACGGGCTCCCGGCCGGGTGCGGATGCCCCCTGCCTGGACGATCTGACGGCGGCCGCCTCCGCGAAGCCTCCCGACCTGAACGCACCGGGTCTCGGGGACGAGGCACTCATTGTCTACACCTCCGGAACGACCGGGGAGCCCAAGGGCGTGGTGCTGTGCCACCGCAATCTGCTGGCCGACATCGAGGGGATAGCTCGGTGGCACCAGATCGGCTCTGAGGATCGCCTCATGTGTGTCCTTCCCATCCATCACGTCAACGGCATGGTCGTGACGCTCCTGACCCCCATCTGGTGCGGCGCAAGCGTCGTCCTCAATCGCAAGTTTCGTACCGAAACCTTCTGGGAGCGGCTCTCATCGGAACGGGTGCAAATCGTCAGCGTGGTGCCCACCCTGCTTCAATACCTTCTGCAGAAACCCGGGGGCGCTTCGGGGCATGATCTCTCCAGATTCCGCCACCTGATCTGCGGCGCTGGCCCCCTGACGGTGGAGCTGGCCTCGTCGTTCGAAGAGAACTTCGATTGCCGCATTGTTCACGGTTACGGTCTCTCCGAGACCACCTGCTACTCGTCGTTTCTGCCGATTGATCTGCCTGCCCCGGAGCACCGCCGCTGGATGCGCGATTCCGGCTTTCCCTCGATCGGGCCGGCCATCCCTCCGAACGAGATGGCCATCCACGACGAATCCGGACGGCCGCTCGGGCCCGGCCAGCGGGGGGAGATCGTCATTCGCGGGCACAACGTGATGCTTTACTACTTCCGCCGCCCTGAGGTGAATGCGGAAACTTTTGTGAACGGCTGGTTCCGCAGCGGCGACGAGGGATTCTTCGAGGTCGACTCTCAGGGCCGCCCCAACTACTTCATTACCGGACGCATCAAGGAGCTGATCATCCGCGGCGGCGTCAATCTCTCGACGTTCGAGGTGGACGAGGTTCTCATGCACATCCCGGGAGTGCGCTGCGGACTGGCGGTCGGCTTCGAGAACACCTGGTACGGTGAGGAGGTGGGTGCCTATGTCGTACCCGAGGAGGGCGCCTCCCTGGACGCGGAGAGCATTCTGGCCCATTGCAGGAAGGTGTTGCCGTTTTCCAAGACGCCCAAGGTCGTGGTGTTCGGATCGGAGGTTCCGGTCACATCCACGGGCAAATACCAGCGCACCCGGCTCAAGCACCATTTCGAGGCATACCGCGAAACGCAGTTCCGCGATCCCTCACGCTGATTCCACCCTCACTCCGAACGTTCCTGCTCCGCGAGCCAGTGCTCGATCCGCGCTCGGATAGCCTCGCGCGCGTCCCGGAACGCCCGCAGGCGGGCCGGACCGCCTTTCGTGACCGCCGCCGGATCCTCGACCGGCCAGTGAAGGCAGCCCCGCCGCCCCGAGAGCGAAGGGCAGCTTGCCTGCGCCTCAGCGCATAATGTCACCACCCAGTCGTAAGACTCCGCGTGGACCTCTGCGAGTCCCTTGGCCCGCAGGCCGTCGGTGCCGATTCCCGCCTCCTTCAGCACCTCCAGGGTCAGGGGATCGATGACCCCCGGGTCGGAGCCAGCGCTGGCGGCCTCCAGTCGAGGTCCTCCCAGGGCGCGGGCCAGCGCCTCAGCCATCTGGCTGCGACAGGCATTCCGCGTACAGACGAACAGGACACGCATGGAGAGATCCTCCCACCTCCCCGGTTCAGCCTCAAGTGCTTTCTTTCGGTTCGGTCAGGAAGTGAGTGACTTCCTGACATTCGAAACACACTTTTTCACTCCTAGAAGGGATGTTGAGGCTAGAATGTCGCCCTTAGGGTGTCATTGAGCTTCTGTGATTTTCAACCGCCGGAGAGATTGCTGCCGGAATTTTGTAGTCCTGTCACATGAGGTTAATGCGCAAAGACCCTGATCCAGGGACGAACAAGGAGGAGGGTGAAGTGTCAACGAACGGTTCCAGCACTCGAGCAATAGGAGCGGCGCTGCTTGTGCTTGCAGTTTCCGTGTCCGGAGCGCTCGCCGACGAGCCCGAGGAGCCGGAGAAGGTCAAGGTTGGGTACGACAAGGGGTTCTATTTACACACTGAGAACTTTTCTTTGAAATTGGGGGACGCTTGCAGGTCCGATTCACGCAGCTGGATCTGGACGGCTTCGCCGCCGATGAAGACTCCCAGGGCAACTTCGAGATCCAGCGGGCGCGCCTGTCGTTCGGCGGGCATTTCTACAAACCCACCGTGAAGTATTACATCCAGTATGACCTGCGCGGCGAAGCCCAGCTCACCGACGCCGGACTCGTGATTAATGATGACGGGGACGGAATCCTCGAACCCGGCGAGATCAGTGTCTCCCGTACGCAGAAGCAGGAACCCGACCTGAGGGATGCCTATCTTGACTTTACCAAATACCAGATGTCGCAGCTGCGTGTCGGGCAGTTCAAAGTGCCGTTCTCGACAGCGGTGCTGACTTCTTCAGGATCGCTACAGTTCGTGGATCGAACGTTGGCACTCGTCGGCTTTACTCCCGGCCGGGATCAGGGTTTGATGGTGTCCGGTAAAACCAACGAGAAGAAATTCGGCTACATGGCCGGAGTCTTCAACGGCAACGGCCGTAACCAGCCTTCAAACAACAACGAGGAGTATCTTTACGCCGTGCGCGTGAACTTCGATCCGAACGGACCCTATAAGCTTTCGGAGGGCGCCATCGACGACCCGCAGAAGGTGAACTGGACGATCGGCGGAGCCTGGACCCAGTCGGCGAACGACCCTGCGGGTGTAGAAGACGTAACCATTCTCAACTTCTTCTTCGGCCTCAAGCACCACATGTTCTCCATGATTGGAGAGTACTTCGATAAGACCAGTGATTTCATCACCGGAGAGATCGATTCCGACAGCTTTTACCTGCAGACCGGCCTGTTCGTGGTCCCGGAGAAGTTCGAGGTGGCCGTGCGCTACGCACAGCGCGATCCGAACACGGCCGTGGATGATGACGAGGTCGAGGAGGCGCGGGCAGCGGTCGGCTGGTTCTGGATGAAGCACCGCTACAAGCTACAGCTCGATTATGGCGTCATTACCTTCAACAAGAATAACCTGCTGCTGCTGGACGAGATCGCTGAAGGCGTTCGCCCGGGTCTGTCTGCCGGAGACCAAGCCGACGACAAAGTGTTCCGTGCGCAGCTCCAACTCAAGTTCTGACGTGTTGCTGCAGCGAAACATCGATGCCCGCGGGCGCCTGTGGCGTGCCCTCATCGGCCTGGTTCTCACCGGGATCGCCGTCGGGTGGATGTTCACCTTCCCGGGTCTACTCCGGTGGCTCGGCGTTCTTCCCGGAGTCGCAGGGGCTTTCGTGCTGTTCGAAGCCGCGGCGGGCTGGTGCGCGGTCCGGGCCTGCGGTCTGCGGACCCCCTTCTGACGTCGGGTTTCGTCTCAGCAACGACCGAGGCCTGCCTGGAGGAGGTAAAATGCCGGAGCGGCGCCTTCCTGAGGAGGAAAAATTTTGGCAAAACGATCGCACGGATTGTTGAAGGGCACGCGCATCCAATCAAAACCAGTGCACGGGGGCTTGAAGGTGCGCGATCTCGTCGAGGAGCATTTTCTGGCCTACAACGCCGCGCGGCTGCGCGAGGCGTGCGAGCTGTTTTCACAGCGCATGCTGCGTTCCGACGTGACGGTGGGAATGAGCCTTACAGGAGCTCTCACGCCGGCCGGGCTTGGAATGTCGTCCCTCATCCCGCTCGTGCGCAACGGTCTCGTGGACTGGGTCGTGAGCACGGGCGCCAACCTGTACCACGATGCTCATTTCGGTATCGGTCTCAAGATGTTTCGTGGCCAGCCGAACATCGACGACCGCGAGCTGCGCAAAGAGGGCGTGGTGCGGATCTACGACGTGCTGTTCGACTACAAGGTACTGCTCGAGACTGACGCCTTCTTCCGCGAGGTGCTGTCCTCTCCCGAGTTTCAGTGTGAGATGGGCACCGCGGAGATGCATTACCGGGTCGGCCGTTACGTGCGCGCCCGCGAGAGGAAACTTCGCCTTGGTCGAGTATCGTTCCTGGCCGCGTGCTACGAGACGGGCGTTCCGGTCTACACGTCGTCACCGGGTGATTCGTCGATCGGCATGAACGTGGCGGCACTCGCCCTGACCGGGAGCGGACCGAAGATCGACACCGCGCGCGATGTCAACGAAACCGCCGCCATCGTGCTGGACGCCAAGCGCCGCAAGGGCAAGAGCGCCGTCCTCATCGTAGGCGGCGGCTCTCCGAAAAACTTCGTGCTGCAGACCGAGCCCCAGATCCAGGAGGTGCTCGGAATCGAGGAAGCAGGACACGACTACTTCCTGCAGATCACCGATGCACGTCCGGACACGGGTGGACTCTCCGGAGCCACTCCCAGCGAGGCCGTTTCCTGGGGGAAGATCGATCCGAGCATGCTGCCTTCCACGGTGGTTGCCTACGTGGACGCGACCATCGCACTCCCGATCCTGACGTCTTACGCTCTGGCGGTGCGACGCCGGCGTCCCCTCAAGAGACTCTACAGCCGCAGGCAGGAAATGCTCGAGAGGCTCGAGCGCGAGCACCACAAGGCGAAGGGTCGCCGGCGCTGAGGTGGTGGCTCTTCAGGCACAGTGGTAGGCGCTGATGAACAGCAGGATGATGAACACGGTGCCAAAGGTGAGACAGCCCAGCAGGACGACGTTTTCCCGGAAGCGGCGCTTGTTGACCGACTCTTCGCTGTAGAGGTCGGGGTACACGACCGAAGCCGCCACCTTATCGTCCAGGTCCAGGCTCAGCGGCTGCCCCATCCGCTCCTCGTTGTCCCAGACCTTCCAGATGCCGTGGAAGGGATCCTTTCCGGCCCGAACTGCGCGACGAATCACGACCTCCTCGTCGTCGCTGGGGTAGAACCGCACCTCGCAATCGTCGCAGCGCAGAATCACTTCCGGATCGCTCGAATGAACCGACACAGCTCGCTGCTTGCAGTGCGGGCAGGCGTAGACGGCATAGTCGTACGGATCGGTGCTGTTTCTCCTGGACATCATCTAATCTCAGCTGCCTGCAGGGCAGGGATCGCATGCTAGCGACCCGCAGTCTGACAGTCAAACGCTGTGCTATAGTCGCGCGTCATTCACAAACCGACTTGAACGTCATGCAGAAGAGCGACAGCACATCTGTTTTTCCGGCAATCCTGTACCGGACGATACGAATGAACTCAGGATCGGGTGCACGGCCATGAAACTCTCAGAAAGGCTCGACCGCCTTCCCCTGCTGGGTTTCCACTGGCGCCTTCTGGTGCTCTGCGGCGCGGGCTGGATCCTCGATTCGGCCGACACCGGTCTCCTCGGCATGACCCTGGCCGATCTAAGCGTGCGGTGGAACCTGTCCCACCTGCAGAGCGGCCTCCTGATGAGCAGCGGCATGGTCGGCCTGCTCGTCGGGGTAGTCCTGGCCGGCTCGGCCGCCGATCGGTACGGGCGCCGTCCTCTCTACCTCGCAGCTCCAGCGCTTTTCTCGGTCTTCAGCCTGCTGGTCGGCCTCTCCTGGGGACCGGCATCGTTCGCGCTGTTTCGCCTCTTCCTCGGAATCTCGATCGGGGGTGAGTTCGCCGTCGGTACCGCTCTGCTGACCGAGTATGTCCCCGCTGGCCGGCGCGGACGCATGATGGTGTTGCTCGATTCTTTCTGGGCCGTGGGCTCGATTCTGGCGGCCGTGAGCGCCTACCTCGTGATCCCGACCCTGGGATGGCGGGCGGTTTTCTTCATTAATGTGCTTCCGGCCGCCCTGGTAGCACTAGCCCGCCGCCAGATCCCCGAATCACCGCGCTTTCTGGCGCTTCACGGGCATTCCCGCGAGGCGCATCGGATCGTCGCGGATCTGGAGAGACAGGCCGGACTGGAAGCGCGCGAAGACATGGAAGAGCGCCGGGAACCTCCCCTCCGCCCCAGATTCCGCGAGCTGCTGCGCGGGCCCGCCGCTCCAGCCACCCTGCGGCTAGGGTGGATGTGGTTCTCGATGACATTCGTCTATCTGGGAATGTCCGTCTGGCTGCCCTCAATCTTCGTCGAGGCCGGCTACGAGCTCAGGAGCTCCATCGCCTTCATGCTGGCCTTCGCGCTGGCGCAGATTCCCGGATACGTAACGGCGGCGATCTTGATCGAGCGTCTCGGACGTCGCTGGAGCCTCTCCGGATTCAGCCTGGCAGCGAGCCTCTGTTGTCTGCTTTTTGCCATGGCCGGGAGCCCGAGGGAGATCCTTTTCTGGGGCTGCAGCCTGTCGTTCTTCAACCTGGCCGCGTGGGGTGTGCTGTTCGCCTACACCGCAGAGCAATTCCCCACACGGTTCCGGGCCAGTGGAACCGGATCGTGCGTGGCCCTGGGGCGGGCCGGGGGCATCCTGGCTCCTGTCGCCGTCGCCGGACTGCTCGAGAGCGCGCTACCGGGACGCCCCCTGGTGATGTCTGTCTTCGGCGTCATGCTTCTCGTGACGGGCGTTACCGCATGGTTCGGACGCGAGACCGGCGGCCGCTCCCTCGAGGAAATCCACGGTGAATAACCTCTGCCTCGTCCAGCCCCGGGAAGAGGGCGGTTGCCCGGAAATGAAGATTCGATGCTGCCCTGCGGCCCGGCTATACTCGGGGGAATGCAGCTGCGCTTCAAACCGCTGACGCCCGAGCGCTGGGACGATTTTGTCACTCTGTTCGGAGAGCGCGGCGGCACTGGCGGCTGCTGGTGCATGTGGTGGCGCCTGAAGCGGTCAGATTTTGAGCGACGCAAGGGCGTCGGTAACCGGCGGGCCTTCAAGAAGGTCGTCGCCTCGGGAGAAGAACCCGGGATCCTCGCCTACCACGGCAAGAAACCTGTCGGATGGTGCGCGCTAGCACCGCGAGAGAGCTATCCGGTTCTCGATCGCTCGAGGGTGCTCAAGAGGGTGGACGAGATCCCGGTCTGGTCGATCACCTGCTTCTTCATTGACCGGGAATACCGCAGGAAGGGCGTCACCGAAGCCCTGTTGCGCGAAGCCTGCCGCCACGCCAGACGGCGGGGGGCAGAGATCGTTGAGGGGTACCCGATCGACCCCAGAACCAGGGATATGCCGGCAGTTTTCGCGTGGACCGGTTTCGTGTCCGCCTTCCGCAGGGCCGGCTTCAAAGAGTGTGCACGACGATCGGAGACCCGTCCGATCATGCGCTTTGTGGCCAGCCGCTGACGCTGTTTTAACTCTTGGGGGTCGCGAGTATCATTTCCAGGTCGAGGGTGATGGAAACTTCATCCCCTACGAGCGCGCCGCCCGTTTCCAGCACGCCGTTCCACTTCAGACCGAAGTCCTGACGATTGATGCGTGTGGTGGCTGAGGCGCCGCTGCGCACGTTGCCCCAGGGGTCCTTGATGGACGGCGTCGGCCCTTCCACATCGAGCACGACCTCCCGGGTGATGCCGCGAAGGGTCAGATCCCCCGCGAGCAGAAAGCGGCCCTTGCCTTTCGGCTCGGCTCTCTTCGACCTGAAGGTGAGCGTGGGGTGATTTTCGACGTCGAGAAAATCTGCGCTGCGCAGATGCTCATCCCGATCCGGCTCGCGCGTGTCGATCGTGGAGGCGTCGATTGTCGCCTCCACCTGGAGGGTGCTCAGGTTTTCTTCGTCGAACTCGATGGTGCCGGTCACCTTACCGAAATCTCCCCGAACGTTGGAGACCATCATGTGCCGCACCGAGAAATGGGCGCTCGAGTGAGCGCTGTCGATCTCCCACGTCGCGGCGGTTAGAGGCACCGCAATCGCCATTTGCAGCAGGGCCAGGAGCCCTTTGCCCATCAGATGCTTCATGGTTCCTCCTGATCAGGTTAGGTATAGAAACATTACCTTATACCGCAAGGATGCGGGGTGCCATCTGCCGCGAGACTGGGGAGAACTCAGGGCAGGTCAAACAGCAAGAGCTCGGCGTCACTCAGCGCACTGATCTCGACCCCCGGCACTCCGCTAAACGCTGCACCGTCTCCCGGCTCCAACGTCTCATCTCCGAGCGTTATCTCGCCCCGCGCCACCTGCAGCCAGGCATGGTGATCCGGCCTCAATTCGTGGTGCAGTCGCGTGCCGGCGGGAAGAAGGGTCGAATACAGATCGGAATCCTGATTGAGATGAAGCGCTCCTTCGCGGGAATCACCGGTTGCGACCAGGCACCAGCGCCCGCGACGCTCCTCCGGGATGAAGCTGCGCTGCTCATAGGCCGGCTTCATTCCCTTGCCATGGGGCTGGATCCAGATCTGCAAGAAGTGCACTTCATCGCTCGGCGAATGATTGTATTCGCTGTGCACGACTCCGGTGCCAGCGCTCATGCACTGGACATCTCCCGCGCGGATAACAGAGCCGTTCCCCATGCTGTCTCCGTGCTCGAGGGCACCCTTCAGGACGTAGGTAATGATCTCCATGTCCCGGTGCGGATGGCGTCCGAATCCCTGTCCGCCACGCACGCGATCTTCGTTGATCACACGCAGGACGCGGAAACCCATGTGTGCCGGATCCCTGTAGTCCCCGAAGGAGAACGAATGGCGGCTGTCGAGCCAATCCAGTCTCGTACGTCCCCGCTTCCCGGCCCGTCGCACGTTGATCATATGTGCAGTTCCCGGCAGAGCTTACCCCATGCCACACGAAAAAGGGGCGCACCGTGAAGGCGCGCCCCTTCCTCTGCCTGTACGGGTGCCGCTCCAGAGCGGCCAGCCTCCCTCATGGGCCTTTTGGGCGAAGGGCGGCGGTCCCCGGGGGACGGGGATGTCCGCACCGACAACTCGATTGCCGGGAGCCGATACAGCCTGGTCTCCGGAACCTCCCGGCCCTGGTCGGTCTCGATGACGCTAGAGAGCTTTCTCCTCCTTGATCACCTTGAGCCCCAGCTCACCAAGGAGACCGAGGATCGGCTCGGCGTCCAGAAGCTCAGGTGGCAAGACGCCGGTCTGCTTGACCTTGCCGCTGGCGATCGCCAGGGCACCGGCGGCCCCGCCGGTTCCCGTGAGGAACGCGGTCGCCGTGACCTTCAGACGCCTGAACGCTTCGTCGTGCGTAATGGCCGAATAGACGATATGACGAGTGGATTTGCCTTTGCTGCGGCCATCCACCTCCACGAGGATGATGCCCGCACCCTGGATCTTGCCGCCCAGATCGGCCGGTTGCGGGAGCACCGCCGAGAGAACCGACAGTGGAGTCACCTCGCCACCGCGCACGCGCACGGTGTCCATGCGCGTCATGCCGATCGAGTCCAGAAACGCCAGATGCTTCTGCATGGTGTCGGGAGCAGCGAGCTTGAAGTCCACGAACCGCACACCCTTGCCGATAAAGCGAGGCAGAGTTTGCACTTCCTCGTGACTCATGTTGTAGATTGGCTGCGGTCCAACCGGATCCGGGAACGGATAAACTTCGCGATTCGACCAGGCGGGTATTTCCTTGATCTCACCGTTTTCAAAGTAACGGGCCTCGGAGACCGCCTCCTCGATGAAAGTCTCGTTCGAGAACAGGCAGGCGAGAGGGAACTCGTCCGATTCCGAGAACTCTCCGTCGCGCACACGAATGGCGTCCACTTCGTCCAGACGGTCTGCCGCCCAGCGCGCGAACACGTTGCTGATACCGGGGTCTTCACCCATGCCGTGCAGGGCCACCAATCCTGCCTTCTTCCAGGCGGGATCGCGCAGGAACTGGTCCTCCTCATCCGCCGCAAGATCCATGTAGTGGCTGCCGGCGGCCAGCGCGGCGTCCATGATGGCGCCGTTGAAACGCGGCAGAACGGCGTTGACCACCAGACCGTACCCCTTGAGACCGCGGGCCAGCGCATCAGGGTCGGCTGCGTCGAGACGCTCGACCTTGATGTTCGATCCGTTCAGTTCCCCGGCCAGCTTTTCGGCCCGGGTTGTATCCATGTCGCTCAGTGTCAGGCTCTCGATGGCGCGGTGGCCTGCCAGATGTTTGGCGATGACCGTGCCAATGGCGCCGACACCCAAAAGCATTACCTTCATAACTCCTCCAATATCGTTGTCAATAAGCAGGACCCCATGGGGTTCACTCCCCCGAACCGGTACCTGCTGTCCGGCTCGAATCTCTCGCCTCCCTTCACTCCCACCGGGCGTAGCTCTATGACACCGCCATTCCAGGCCGGAATCAACAACCTGAATAATCGGGGGGATTGGCGGGTTTTGCTCTGCCGCCTGGGTAAATCTGGATCCCTCCGAGAGCCGCGCCCCTCCACTGTCCTGAAGTCGTGGGGCCGGTCGCCGGAGGCCCTTGGGGCTCATCCTCCCAGATTGTCCGGATGGGCTTGCAGCACAACTAGCGTAACCCGGCCCCCCGGGGGGCTGTCAAGGGAGGCCGGGCGGGGTATTGAACCGTTCTGGGATCAGTCGTTTCCGGCTCGATCGGCGAAGTCCAGCCTGATGTCGATCTCGGTGCCGGCACGAATATCGAGGGTTCGGGACACTTTCTGCCCCTGAGGCGTCCGCAGTGTGATCTTGTGAAGGCCTGGAAGAAGATGCAGCTTCTGGGGGCGGCCATCGAAGTCGTCCACCGTGCCCCTGAGCTTCCCGTCCACGAACACTTCGGTTTTCTTGGGATCGACCGAAAAATCAATCGATCCGTGCGGCCGGCCGTCGATACGCACGACGTTCTTCACCTCGCCGGGCTTGCCCACAACAAGGACGGGCCGCCGGTGCACGTGCATCCATGGACGGCGATGCGCGATCGCTCCGGAGGTGCCACAAGCCAGAACGATCATTAGGGCCCCCAGTCCCGCCAGCCAGCGTGCTGCCTGTCGCCGCGTCAAAAACATGGCACTTTCTTCCTCCAGTTCATCTCTAGAAATATAAGTCCCGGTGACAGGTGATCAAGGTCGCGGGCGCCTGCCGCGGGTCGCGTCTCCACGTTACCGGGGTCGATTCCGGCGGCACGGCCGACGGCGAGCGCCGATTGCGTGTATCATAGAATCCTGATTTACAGTTCGGTTCGGCCTGCCGCGACCGCAGCCCCGCGCCAGGCCATGGACCACGCGGCTCGCTGGAGGTGAGTACATGGACAAGCAAAAGGTCATAGAGGCGCTCAACGAGGCCATGAATCTGGAGCTCGAGGGTGGGCTCGAATATCTCTACCTGTCATTCAACGTGTTTGGGAGCACGCGGCGCCTGCTTCAGGGTTTCCTGCGCGAACAGGCCCAGGAGGGGATCGAGCACGCCACCAAGATGGCCGAGAAGATCACATCCCTCGGCGGTACCCCGCACCTGAAAGTCCAGGCCGACTACGAGACGGATAAGCTGACGACCAAGGGCATCCTCGA
>CBEVTG010000018.1:0-11402 GCA_965552745.1 uncultured bacterium | reverse complement strand
CCTTGATGAAGATGTAACTTGAGTTGAGCTCGGGTCGAGAACGGCGGTAGGACAGACCGCGGCGCTCCACATCTTTCACCAGTTTCTCCACATCGGGTGTGGTGAACGCCAGGTGACCAAACTGGTTACCCAGCGTGTACTCGCGACCGTCCTTGTTGTGGGTGAGCTCGACGATCTTTTTGCCCGTGTCGTCTTCCAGGAAGACCAGCGTGGCTTCTCCGCCAATCTCTTTGCGCCTGGTCTCGGTCATACCGAGCACGTCTCTGTAGAAGGCGATGCTGGCATCGAGATCCCTGACGCGGATCATGGTGTGCGCGTATCTCATAGTTGGAGATCTCCGTGCACGGGTGCTCCTTCGAGAAGGGTCAGCAAAACTTTCGACTCGGAGATCTCCGACGGCTCGATTGAGAACAGGTTGCGATCGACAACGATCAGATCTGCGAACTTTCCGATCTCGATCGAGCCCGTCTCCTTCTCCAGGGAGTTGACGTAGGCCGCGTTGATGGTGAACGCCGCCAGTGCCGTGGGCAGATCGATTCGCTCCTCAGGCAGGAAGGGTTCCGTCGTTTCACCCTTCGGGCCCATGCGCGTCAGCGCCACCTCGATCTCTTCGAACGGATTGGCGGTCGACACGGACCAGTCGCTGCCGAACGCCACCACGGCGCCGCTGTCCACAAGGCTGCCGATCGGGTAGAGCCAGCGGCTGCGCTCCGGACCCAGGAACGGGATCGTCATGTCGGTGATGTACTCGTCGGCCAGTGCCCACAGGGGCTGGAAGTTGGCCACCACGTCGAGCTCCCGGAAGCGGGGAATATCGGTCGGATGGAACAGCTGAATGTGGGAGATGTGGTGGCGGTTGCCCCGGTTGCCGTTCTTCTTGCGGGCCGCCTCGACCGCATCGAGCGACTGCCGGATGGCACCGTCACCGATGGCATGGAAGTGGACCTGGAAGCCCTCCTCATCCAGTCGCGTGACGTACTGCTTCAGCTTCTGTGGATCCACCATCGGGAATCCGGTGACACCCGGCTTGCCGGCATACGGCTCGAGCAAGGCCGCGGTATGGTTCTCCATGACGCCGTCCTGCATGATCTTGACGGTGGTGGCGCTCAAGCGCCCCTTGGTGTACCGTTCGCGTCTCTCTATGAAGGAGGGAATCTGCTCTTCACCCGTGTTCTTGTCCCACCAGAGCGAGGCCACGACCCGGGCCGTGAGCTCGCCGCTTTCGTCGAGCTGGCGGTACGCCTCCAGTCCGTTCAGGCCTTCGAAGTCCACCCCTGCGTCCTGGAAAGCCGTAATCCCATAGCCGTTGACCATGGCCAGGGCGTATTTCAATCCCTTCACAAGAGCCTCTGGGGTATAGGCCGGGACGTGCTCGCGGACCAGATCGCCGGCGAACTCCTGCAGGCTCCCGATCGCTTCACCGGTCGCGGGATCCCGATCGATCCGGCCGCCCGCCGGGTCGGGGGTGCCGTTGGTGATGCCCGCGATCTCCAGCGCTTTCGAGTTGGCCCATGAGGTGTGACCGTCCGCCGAGGTCAGAAAGACAGGTCGATCCGGCACCACTGCATCCAGGAGCCGGCGATCGGTGATGCCGCCCGGCTGGAAAACGCTCATGGACCAGCCACCACCCAGGATCCACGGCTCGTGCGGATTTTTCGCAGCATACTGGGCCACCGCCTCGACATACTGCTCCTGGGTCTCCAGCCCGCTGAGATCGCAGGCTAGGGCCTGAATTCCGCCCCAGATCGGATGGATATGGATGTCCTGGAAACCCGGCAGAACCATGCGGTCTTTGAGATCGATCACCTTCGTCCCGGCTCCGATGTGCGGCTGCACGCCCTCGTCGGATCCGACGTAGGTGATCCTGCCATCCCGAACGGCGACCGCGCGCGCCCAGGACCGCATGGCATCCACCGTGTAGACTGCTCCGCCCTTCAGAACCAGGTCGGCCGCCTGGACGGTCCCCGGTCCCGAGCTTCCCGACCGGGGCGCACACCTCGTGCCCGTGACAGCAATCGCACACACGATCGCAAGAATCGCCAGCCGCGGCGAAATGAAATGATGAACTTTCAACATCGGAAGACCTCCTGCATGGATGAGTACGGTCAGGTCAGTGCTTTTCGAGCGAGAAGCCTCCATGAACCGGCCGGCCCTCGAGAAGCGTCAGCAGTACGCTCGTTTCGGATAATTCCGTGGGTTGGATAGCAAACAGGTTTCGATCCAGGACAACCAGGTCGGCGAACTTCCCAACCTCGATCGATCCGGTTTCCTTTTCCAACGAGTTCACATAGGCGGCGTTGATGGTGAATGCGGCGAGTGCGCTGGGGAGATCGATCCGTTCGTCAGGGAGAAACGGTTTCGAGGTTTCGCCGTCGGGCCCCATGCGGGTCACCGCCACTTCGATCTCCTCGAACGGATTGGCCGTCGACACCGACCAGTCGCTGCCAAAGGCGATCAGCGCCCCGCTGCGCAGGAGGCTGCCGATTGGATAGAGCCAGCGGCTGCGCTCCGGGCCGAGGAACGGGATGGTCAGATCGGTGATGTAATTGTCGGCGAAAGCCCACAGCGGCTGGAAGTTTGCGGCCACGTTCAGCTCGCGGAATCTCGGAATATCCTCGGGGTCGAACAGCTGGATGTGCGAGATATGGTGCAGGCTGCCGCTGTCGCCGTTCTTCTTACGGGCCACTTCGATGGCGTCGAGCGCCTGGCGGATGGCGCCGTCACCAATGGCGTGGAAGTGGACCTGGAAGTGCTCACGATCGAGCCGGGTGACGATCTCCTTGAGTGCCTCGGGATCGACCATGGGGATGCCGCGCACGTCCGGTTTGCCGACGTACGGCTCGAGAACCACGGCGGTGAAATTCTCCAGCACCCCGTCCTGCATGATTTTGACGGTTCCCGCACGCAGGCGCCCCTTCGTGAAGCGCTCGCGCCGGTCGATCATCTCCGGTATCTGCTCCATACCCCGCCCGCGCTCCCACCGCTGGGAGGCGATGACGCGGGCCGTGAGCTCTCCACGTTCATCGAGGTGCTGGTAGGTGGCCAGGGTTTCCTCGCTGGCGGAGGCGTCCTGGATGGAGGTGATGCCGTAGCGGTTGAGCATTTTGAGTGAGTAACGCAGACCGTCGGCACGCTCTTCCAGTGTCCGGGGAGGAATGTGCTTCGACACCAGACGCATGGCTCCTTCCTGGAGTGCCCCGACCGGTTCGCCCGTCTCCGGATCGCGATCGATGCGTCCGTCCGGGGGATCGGGAGTGTCCCGGGTGACGCTGGCGATCTCGAGGGCTTTCGAGTTCACCCAGGCGCTGTGCCCGTCCGTGGAACGCAGGTAGACCGGTCGGTCGGAGACAATCTTGTCGAGCCCGCGCTTGTTCGGGATGGCGGACGGGAACGCGTCCATGGCCCATCCGCCACCCTGGATCCAGGCTTCCTCCGGGTGTTTGGCAGCGTAATTTGCAATGGCGTCCAGGTATGCGTTCTCGGACTGTATGCCGCCGAGCTCGCAGCTGGTGGCGCGAAGACCTCCCGAGATCGGATGGATGTGAATGTCCTGAAAGGCCGGGATCACCATGCGGCCCCCCAGATCCACGATCCTCGTCTGCTCCCCGATGAACGGCTCTACCGTTTCATCGGAACCGACGTGGACGATCGACCCGTCGCTCACGGCAATGGCGCGCGCCCAGGACCGCACTGCGTCCAGGGTGTACACGGCGCCATTCCTCAGAACCAGATCGGCCGGCTGCACAGGGTCGGTTTCGCGCGCACCGGGATCAGCGACCGCCACCTGGACGGCAACCGGGAACAGGCCGGCGGCCAGTACACAGGCGCCGAGGGCAAGGAACAGGGCACAGACGCACCGCGAAAGGTTCTGCACAGCAACCACCTCCTGTCGGGATGGAACTGAGACCCGATCCTACACAAAATCCACGGGCAGTGGGAATCCTGGCACGGCGAGGGCCTGCACCGCTTATAAGTCCCATAAGAAAAACGAACTGCCTCTTTACTTGACCTGAAGCCAATTCCGTCGATAGGCTCAGAAACATGAACGAAAGCCATCTGGAGTCATTGAACACGCCGCTCCGGCAGATCGATGGTGTGTGGGTGAAGTTCGAGCACCTCAATCCCAGCGGCAGCATCAAGGATCGCGTGGCACATTACGTGCTGGAGAAAGGCCTGCGGAGCGGAAAACTGCGCCCTGGCACCGAGGTCGTCGAGCCAACCTCTGGTAACGCCGGCATCGCCCTGGCTCACTGGGCCCGGAAGTTGGGACTCCAGGCGGTCGTCTTCATGCCCGAGAACATGACGCAGGAGCGCAAGCAGCGCATCCGTGACTACGGAGCCCGCCTCTTTCTCACCCCCGAGTCAGATGGCGTGGTCGGATCTATCCGCCGCGCCAGGGAGTATGCCGGGGAAAAGGCAGGACGCACCCTGTTCGATCAGTTCGACGATGAAGTCGGAGTGGAGGCACAGGCACTGCTTGGCCAGGAGTGTTTCGAGCAGGCAGGCGCGGCCGGAGCCCCGCCATTCGACGCGCTCGTCGCGGGTGTCGGTACCGGCGGGACGCTCATCGGCGCCGGCGGTTACCTGAAATCACGGATGCCGGACATCCGTCTCATTGCCGTGGAGCCCGAAGCGAGTCCCCTGGTGTGCAAGCAGCTCTTCTCGCGTGTCTGTCCTCCGTCGACGCACAAGCCGATCTTCGATTACCCTATGGCCGTCTGCCACCTCCAGGAGGGAATCGGCGATGGCCTGGTGCCGGGGATTGTCCGGCGCCACCGCCGCCTCGTGGAAGACGCCATGCTGATCAGTGACCAGGATGCACTGGAGGAGACACGCCGGCTCAACCGCGCTGGCTACCCGGTGGGTCCCAGCTCCGGCACGAACATGACCATCGCCCTGCGCCTGAAGCGACAGAATCTAAACGTTGTGACATTTTTCTGTGACAGCATCGACCGGTACCGTAGTCTTTCCGAGTTCGCCGATCTCTGATCTTTAAGTTCACCCCGTCCAGATCTGGGGACCGCTGACTGCATCACCGTCCGTCGCTGTTGACACCGTTCAACGGCCTATCTAACATTCATAGTTTCCAGCGAACCGTTCGAACGTCACCGCCCGCGGAGATGCCGTTGAGCGATGCAATGATCATCTGGGGGGGGGCCGCCCTCTATGTCCTGGCCATGCTCCTGGTGGGCTTCTGGGCACACCGTCGTATCCAGCGATCGGAAGACTTCATCGTGGCCGGTCGCCGCCTGCCACTCTGGCTCGCCACCGCGACTCTGTCTGCCACCTGGTTCGGGGGCGCGACGGTTCTGGGCGCCGGCGGCACGGCTTACGAGCAGGGATTTTACGGCGTGATCCCCGATCCTTTCGGCGCCGGCGTCTGTCTTCTCATTGCCGGCCTGATCGTGGTGCGGACCGTTCGCAGGATGAAGCTGCTCACGGTTCCCGATTTCTTTCGCCTGCGCTATGGCCCGCACGCCGATCTGGTAGCCAGCATCGCCCTCACGCTCGCCTACGCGGGTTGGACCGCCGCGCAGGTCGTGGTGATCGGCAAGGTGCTCTACTCGCTGGCGGACGTGGATCCGGTCCTGGGGATGGTGATCGGTGCGGTCGTGGTCGTCACCTATACCTACTTCGGCGGCATGTGGGCCGTGACGATTACCGACTTCCTGCAGATCGTCATTCTGGTGATCGGGTTGCTGATCATGCTGCCGCTGGTGATTTCCGCGTGCGGCGGGCTCTCTGCCTATCTCGCCGGAGTGCCGGAAGGATCTTTCAACCTGATGCCCGACGAGGGGTCCGGGGGGCTCGACTGGCTGAACTGGTTCCGGGCCTGGATCGTGATAGGCCTCGGAAATCTTGCGGGACAGGATCTCCTGCAGCGCTCCTTTGCCAGCCGCGACGAACGAGTGGCGCAGAACAGTGCCTACGTGTCGGCGATTTTCTACCTCACGTTCGGTCTCATCCCCCTGTTCATCGGCCTGGCCGGCACCATCCTGCTACCGGATCTGGTGCTGGAGGATCCTGAACTCATAATCCCGCTGATGGCAAAACAGTTCCTGCCTGTACCGCTCATGGCGCTCTTTCTGGGTGCGCTGATCGCCGCCATCATGAGCAGCGCCGACAGCGCCCTGCTCGTTCCATCGAGCATCATCGGACAGAACCTGCTGCGGTATTTCCGCCCCGCCGTCAGCCAGGAACGCGTCCTGAACTGGAGCCGGCGCTCGGTGCCTTTCGTGGGCCTGCTGGCACTGGTAATTGCCCTGCTCCTGCCCAGGGCTTACGAGCTTCTCGTGGAGTCGTTCGCGCTGTTGCTGGTGGTTCTGTTCGCGCCTTTCATGGCGGGCCTGTGGTGGAAGCGGGCCAACCTGCCGGGCGCGCTGGCGGCGATGGGCGTGGGCTTCCTGACCTACCTGATCCTGAAGATCGTGACGCAGGATGATGCGGGGGATGTGGTGGCGGTGGCGCTGGCGGCGATCACGCTCGTGGTTGTGAGCCTGCGCACAGCCGGCAGTCACCCGCCGCGCCCGCTGACCGACATCGAGGGCCGGCCCATTGAACTCGAGGGCCGCATAGGAATTCCCGGCGCTCCCGTGGGGGCCGACCCCGTATCGAACGGATGAACTGAGGATTTTGATCGGAGGATATTCGCCATGGCACGCGCAACACGCCGTTCATTTCTGCACGCCGCCGCGCTGGCGGGAGCAGGCACCCTCCTCCACAGTTGCACGATGCCGACGTCAGCGAAGACGCATGATGTCGTCGTCCTTGGGGGAGGCATGGCCGGTCTCACAGCGGCCCGTGAGCTCAAGCGGGCGGGGCTCGACGTCGTGCTTCTGGAGGCACGCGATCGGGTCGGCGGGCGCATGCACACGCTGTTCGAGCCCTCTCCCCACGGTCTCGAGGTCGGAGCCCTGATGATCCACGGCTCGAGAGCCCCCACTTGGAGCCTCATCCGTGAGTTCGGCATCGAAACCCGCGCACTTGGCTCATGGGGTGAGGGATCTCGTGTGTGGCGCCCGCAGGACGGCTTCCAGAAGCCGGACTTCGCGCGCGCCGCGGCAGTACGCGCCAGGGTGAACGAGGCTTACGAGAAGTACCGCGGCGAGGACGTGACGATTTCGGAGTTCTGCAACCAGCTGAAGCTCAGCGAGGAGGAGCAGGATGCTGTGGGCGATCTTGCACACAGCTGGTCGGCGGAATTGGATGAGATGAGCCTGCGGGTGGCAATCGAGGATGAACCTTCCTGGGAGGTTTATGTTGACGACAACTTCCAGGTGGTCGGCGGCTACTCGTCGCTGGCGCAGAAAATGGCGGACCCGCTCGGCGAGTCGCTGCGGCTCTCATCCCTCGTGCGCGAGGTTGGCTGGAGACGCGGCGAGGTCGCCGTGAGCTACGAGCGGGGCGGGCGGACCGAGAAGTTGCAGGCCCGCAGGGCCGTCGTGACGTTGCCCATCGGGATCCTGCAGACCGGACAACCGGTTTTCTCACCGGCTCTGCCCGCCTGGAAACGGCGCTCGATTGAATCGCTTCGCATGGGCCGCGTGGTCGTAGGTCATTTACTGTTCGATGACTGGTTCTGGCGCCAGCACTCACCGGAGGGTTTGACCTGGCTCATCGATGGGGGACGCGTGTCGTTCCACGATCCCCATCCTCCCGGCACCGGCATGCCGGCCCTGGAGATCTGGATCACCGGGCGCGCCGCCCAGGAGGTGAGCGATCTGGGGCCCGAGGCGGGGCTGCAGCGGGTCCTGAGCTGGATCGAGGCTGCCTTTCCAAAGTCGGGTGTGCGCAACCGGCTCGAGTGGTCGACCCTGAGGGACTGGGTGCGGGACCCTCACGCGCGCGGATCCTACTCGTTCAACCTCCCGGGTAGCCGGGGCCAGCGCGAAGTTCTGGCAACGCCGATTGAGGGAGCGCTGCATTTCGCGGGTGAGGCTACCGCCACTCCTCCGCACTACCAGACCGTTCACGGCGCCCACACCAGCGGTCTCCGGGCAGCGCGTGAGATCCTCGCGGCTCTTGGCAAGGAGACAGCTCCGGGCGCGACATCTCGAGTCACACCAGCCGCCATCTCCTGAAGTCCGGCGCAACTCTCAGGGCAGGATTTGCAGTCGGACGCCCGGACCGGGGCTCGACTGCGTGGAGGTGTTTCGCTTTTGCCCGGAATTTCCTCTGGCGCAGGGAGTGGGTGGGGAAGCCGGCGGCTCAGCGAGCGTGTGCGCGGTCGCCGGTATGGGCATGTGCGTGAACCCCGAGAGTCCGAAGTCGGCTGCAGTGGGGGCACCCGTGCCGTTGAGTGCCGGTACTTCCTCCAGGACCTGAATCACGGCGGTCTCGTCACACCGGTCGTACTTGCTGCACGCCAGGCAATCCTTCCAGATCTTCTGCGGCAGATCGTGCTTGGAGATGGCGTTGAATCCCAGGCGTTTGAAGAAATTCACTTGATACGTGAGCGCGAACAGCCGTGGAATGCCGAGCTCGCGTGCCTCCTCGACCAGGGATTCGACGAGCCTGCTGCCGACGCCCTGGCCGCGCAATGAATCGTGCACGGCGACCGACCCCACTTCGGCGAGATTTTCCCACACGATGTCGAGCCTTCCGCAGCCGAGCACCTTTCCGTTCTCCTCCCAGACCGAAAAGGTGCGCAGGGCTTCGTAGATGCGGCCCAGCGGTTTCGGTAACAGCATTCCGCGGCAGGCGTAATGATTGATCAGATCGCCGATCGCCCTGGCGTCGGCGACCCGAGCCTTACGAACCACTGGCCGCCTCCTGGAACATGCCCCGTCGCTGCAGCCGCCTGCGAGCGGCACGCACCTGGCGTCGCACCGCGACCGGGGCTGTGCCGCCCGTCGAGGCACGCCGGGCCAGACTCGCCTCTGGATCGAGAAGGTTCAGCGCCTTCTCGTCGAGGGCCGCAGAGAAGCGCTGCAGATCACCGAGACGGACCGCGTGCAGGGGAACGCCCCTCTTCTCGCAGTGGGCCACCAGGCTGGCGACGGCCTGGTGCGCCTCGCGAAAAGGCACCCCCTTTTCCACCAGATGATCAGCAAGGTCGGTCGCCAGCGTGAACGGGTCGAGACCGCTTCGCATGCGTTCTTCGTGCACCTCGAGCGATTCGAGACACCGGCGCATGATGCCGAGGCTCAGCCTCGAGGAGTCGATCAGATCGAACAGGGGAGCCTTGTCCTCCTGCAGATCTTTCTGGTAACCGAGGGAGAGTCCCTTGAACGTTGCCAGCAGGCCCGCGACCTGCCCGGTGGCACGTCCGGCCCGTGCCCGCACGAGCTCGAGCGAATCGGGATTGCGCTTCTGGGGCATGATGCTGGAGCCGGTCTCCAGCGAGGGATCCATCCCAAGGAAACCGAACTCCTGGGTGGACCACAGGATGAAGTCGCTCGCCACGCGCGACAACCGGCCGAGCAGGATGGCGAGCGCCGAAGCCACCTCCAGCACGTAGTCACGATCCGAGACCGCGTCGAGCGAGTTCTCGGCCGGCGCCGCGAAATCGAGCCGGCGCGCCAGGGACTCGCGATCGACGGGCAGGCCGGTTCCCGCCAGCGAACCACTGCCGAGGGGCATGCGGTCCAGGCGCCTGGTCGCGTCAACCAGACGCTCCCGATCACGCTCGAGCCCGGAGACCAGGGCCATCAGGCCGTGGGCGAACAGGATCGGCTGCGCCTGCCGCATGTGAGTGTATCCGGGCATCAGAGCCCGCGGATGCGCTTCCGCCTGCAGGATGGCCGCGGCCTGGGTGGCGTCGATGCGGGCTGCTATTGCTGCCAGAACACGCTTCAAGTACAGCTTTAGATCGGTGACGACGAGATCGTTCCGGCTGCGACCCGCGCGCAGTTTCCCTCCCGCCGCACCGACCAATTCCACCAGACGGTTCTCGACCGCCGTGTGGATGTCCTCCTGATCGAGCGTCAGGGGGAGCGCGCCGGTGGCGATTTCCGATTCGATCTGCCGCAGACCTTTGACGACCCGGCGCCGTTCTGTCTCGCGCAGAACACCCGCCTCGGTCAGCGCCGAAGCCCAGGCGATGTTGACCTGGATCTCCTCGCGGAACAGGCGTTGATCGACGCCGATCGAGGCGTTGACTTCCTCGAACTCGGGATCGATGCGAATCCGTCCCAGCCGGGCCTGCCAGAGCTTCATGATCGATTCCTTCCGTGAGCCACCAGCTTCTCGGGCGACGACGCCTCCGCCGCGCCGGGGGCACCCTTCGTGGCAGTACACCTCCGTGCGGACGAGCCCCTGCGCGAGGGAGCATCGTGCGCTTGTTGCACCCGGGCCAGGGTCACCAGATCGAGGCCGAAGATCTCGATGAAGCCTTCCGCAGCCGCCTGGTTGAACGAATCCGTGCCCTCGTAGGTGGCCAGATCGCGAACGTACAGCGCGTTCTCGGATTCGCGTCCGGTCACGGCCGCCTGGCCGTGAAACAGCTTCAGTCGCACACGACCTGTGACCGTCTTCTGGGTCTCCTCAACAAAGGCGTCGAGGGCGTAACGCAGCGGCGACTGCCAGCGACCGTTATAGATGAGCTCCGCGTAGCGTGCTTCCACCGTCTTCTTGAATCGCAACAGATCAGCGGTGAGTGTCAGGTTCTCGAGGTCGCGGTGCGCCAGGTGCAGCAGGTGAGCTCCCGGAGCCTCGTACACCTCGCGCGATTTGATGCCGACCAGGCGATCCTCGATGTGGTCGACGCGGCCGATTCCGTGGGATCCTCCCACCTCGTTGAGCACCTGTACGAGTGAGACCGGGTCGAGCCGGCGGCCGTTGACGCAGGTTGGAATTCCTCTTTCGAAATTGACGTCAACGATCGCCGCATCGTCCGGTGCCGCGGCGGGAGCGGAGGTCATGAGAAAGGCCTCCTCGGGAGGCTCCTGCCACGGATCTTCGAGGATGCCGCACTCGATGCTGCGGCCCCAGAGATTTGCATCAATGCTGTACGGGTTCCGGGTCTTGCTCTCGAACTCGATGCCGTGCTCGCGCGCGTAGTCCACGGACGCGTCGCGCGGCAGCGCGAGCTCACGAATGGGGGCGAGAATCTTCAGCTGTGGATCGAGAGCCCGGATGGTCAGATCGAACCGGACCTGATCGTTCCCCTTGCCGGTGCAGCCGTGAGCCACGGCGTCCGCGCCGCTGTCGTGCGCCGTCTCGACGAGCAGCGCGGCGATGAGCGGCCGGGACAGGCCGGCCGAGAGCAGGTAGCGATCCTGATAGGCCGCGTTGGCTCGCAGGGCGGGCCAGGCATACTCGCGCAGAAAGCGTTCCCGCGCGTCCACTATTATGACCTCGCTGGCGCCGGCTTCGCGGGCTCGCACCGCCGCCGCGCGGAGATCGGCTCCCTGTCCGACGTCGACGAGGAGCGCCACGACATCGCGCTGGTAGTTTTCCAT
>CBEVTG010000017.1:0-11442 GCA_965552745.1 uncultured bacterium | reverse complement strand
CCTCTGGACGCATCGCATCTTAACGGGTAGGCTAGGGCGTTCCATGAACAGCTGAGGTGCGCCCGACTTACAGTGTGGGCGACCGTCTTCACCTGGGAGTGATGCGATGCTGGATCGACAAAGTAAGAGTGTCCGCTTTCTGCTCGTCGTTTCTCTACTCGTTCTGAGCGGTAGCGGGTGGTTGCGGGCGCATGAGGGGAATGGAGATTCGAAACCTGACGAGAAGAAGGGACTTCCACTCGAGCCCGCCGGCAAGATCGAGTTCACCACAGACGAAGGAACCTGGATCTCGCTCGATGTCACACCCGATGGCAAGTCGATCATCTTTGAATTGCTGGGTGATCTGTACGAACTGCCGGTCGCCGGCGGCGAGGCGAAGCGGATCACGGAAGGGATGGCCTTCGACACCCAGCCGAGCGTGTCGCCCGACGGGAAGTGGATTGCGTTTATCTCAGACCGTGACGGCAGCGACAATCTTTGGATCGCAAGGACCGATGGCGCTGAACCCCGCAAGCTCTCTTCTGAGAAGCGAAACGCGATCCTGTCACCCACCTGGACGCCCGATGGCGAGTATGTGATTGTCTCGCAGCAGGCTGGACGCAACATCCAGCTTCGCATGTACCACGTCAAGGGCGGCTCGGGGATAACGATTGGTGGCGGGGAAGCACCCAAAATGGGGCCGGCCGGGCCAGACTCCTCTCGGGGAGGTCCGGGCATTGCACGGCTCGGCGCCACAATGTCTCCCGACGGGCGCTTTCTCTATTTTGCGCAGAGCACGAGTGGACGCGGACTCTATAGCACGCAACGCCGGAACTGGCAGATCGCGCGCATGAACATGCGCTCGGGAGACGTGGACGTACTGACCAGGGCCGGAGGAAACGGAATCCGGCCGGTCGTGTCGCCCGACGGGAAGCTTCTCATTTACGGAACTCGCCACGAAGCCCAGACCGGCCTCAGGGTGCGCAATCTCGAGACCGGAACTGATCGCCGGCTCATCTGGCCTGTGCAGTACGACGAGCAGGACGAAGACACCCCGAGCCGCGATCTGTTGCCCGGGTATGCCTTCACTCCGGATGGCCGTGAGGTCGTGATCACCGCCGGCGGCAAGATCCACCGGGTCGACATCCAGACCCGGAACTCGACGCTGGTTCCCTTCAGCGCGCAGATTGAGCTCGAGATCGGTCCCGACCTCAGCGCCCCGTACCGGGTCAAGCAGGAACCGGTGAGGCCAAGGCTCGTGCAGAGTCCGGCTTTCTCTCCTGACGGTACGAGGCTGGCCTTCTCGGTCCTGACCAAGATCTATGTCGTTGATCTTGAGAGGGGTAAAGCGCGGGAGGGTCGATCGGAAGATACCCCGGGTCCGCGACAAGTCCCACACACCGAGCCGCGTCGCCTGACACATGATGATGCCTGGGAGTTCAAGCCTGCGTGGTCACCCGATGGCAAGTGGATCGCCTACGTCACCTGGTCGATGGAGGGTGGCCACATCTGGAAGACGCGTGCCACCGGCAAGGGTGTGCCCCGGCGTCTTACCACCTACCCTGCCTTCTACACCGATATCGCTTTCTCACCCGGGGGCGAGCGCATCGTTGGTCTGCGGGGAAATCGGTACATGCGCGAGCAGACGATCGGTGAATTCAGCGGCCTGGAGATTCCGCTCGATCTGATCTGGATTCCCGCCAAGGGAGGTAAACCGCGGCTCATCGCTCCGGCACGCGGACTCGGCGCCCCACACTTCGCAGGCGATCCGGATCGGATCTACGTCTACTCAGAACAGGGGTTGATCTCCCTGCGCTACGCCGGCACGGACAGGCTGACGCATCTGAAAGTCACGGGCCCACGCGATCCGGGATCGCCGAAGCCACCGGCGGCCGAGTCAGTGCTCATGCGTCCCGACCAGAAGTGGGCTCTCGCCGAGGTGGGTGATCAGCTCTGGGTCGTGGCGGTGCCGCCGCCCGCCGGATCGGCACCGACGGTGAGCGTGCGGGAGCCAGCGGCCCCCGCAAGGCGTATCACCGACATCGGTGCCGACTACTTCAACTGGGCTGACGAAGGCAGCACGATCGTCTGGGCGATCGGCTCCCATGTCTACCGGCGGTCGTTCGACAGCATCGACTTCAAGCCCGAGCCCGAAAAGGACTCAGGAGATGGGTCGAAGCCTGAAGTTGACTCTGACAGGCCGGGTGAGAAAGCGGAGAGGAAGGACGAAGAGGAAGACCTGGAGCCGCTTGATCTTGATAAGGCAGTCGAGTCGATCGAGATCGTCATGGAGTTTCCCCGCGCCAAACCGGAGGGCACGATCGCGCTGCGGGGCGCAACGGTCATTCCGATGGTGACCGGAGGTAGCGTTCCGGTCATTGTGAACGCCGATATCGTTGTTACCGACAACCGCATTGTGGGTGTGGGGTCGCGTGGCTCGATTTTGATTCCGCCGGGATCCCGCGAGATCGATGTATCGGGTAAGTACATCGTTCCGGGCTTCATCGACACGCACGCCCACTATGAAGTGCGCGCGTTTGACGTGCTCGAACCCCAGAACTGGAGTCTCGTCGCCAACCTCGCCTACGGTGTGACGGCCGGGTTGGACGTGCAGACAAACACCAGCAACTACTTTGCCTATCAGGATCTGGTCGAGACGGGTCAGTCGATTGGCGCGCGTGCCTTCATGGTGGGTCCCGGCATTTTTTCGACCAACGACTTTCAGTCCTACAAGGCAGTTCTCAGTTTCCTGCGGCGCTACAAACAGCATTACCGAACGCCCAACATCAAGTCGTATCTAGTGGGAAATAGGAAGCAGCGCCAGTGGGTCGCCAAAGCAGCCAGCGAGCTCAACCTCATGCCCACCACGGAGGGTGGTGGTGACATGAAGCTCGATGCCACCCACGCCATCGACGGCATGCACGGCAACGAGCATTCGATGCCGACCATCCCGCTTTACAGGGATGTGGTCGAGCTGTACGCGCGGACGAAGACGGCCTACACGCCGACGCTCATCGTGGGTTACGGCACCCTCCAGGGAACCGACTATTTCTTCAGCCGAACCGAGGTCCACGACGACCCGAAGCTGCGTCGCTTCTGCCCGCACAATCGCCTCGACGAGATGACCCAGCGGAGGACCCACTGGGCGCGCGCGCGCGAGTATGCGTTTGACGAACAGGCGGCACAGGCGGCCAAGATCCAGCGTGCCGGCGGGCTGGTCGGCGTCGGCGGGCATGGAGAAATTCAGGGCCTATCCTTTCACTGGGAGATGTGGTCCCTGGCGATGGGAGGCATGACGCCCCGCGAGGTGCTGCAAGCCGCAACCATCGACGGAGCCCGCATCATCGGTGTCGAGCAGGATCTCGGCTCAATCGAAAAGGGAAAGCTTGCCGATCTGGTTGTGCTCGACGGGGATCCGCTCGAGGACATCCGTAACACAAATACCGTTGCCTACGTGATGAAGAACGGCGAGCTTTACGAGGGAGACACTCTCGATCAGATGTGGCCCATCGAGCGGAAGCTACCGGCCTTCTGGTGGTGGAACGAGGACGGGGGAGAGTGATGGTATGAAGCTACAACACCTCTTGCTGGTAATCGTGTCGACTGCCGGGCTGCTCGGATGCCAGGTAGGAAGGGAATCCGATCGAGTCCCGTCCGGAGATTACGCGGATACGGTGCTGGGCAACGCCAGGATCTACACGGTCGATGTGTACCGGCCCTGGGCCGAAGCTGTGGCCGTGAGAGATGGTGAGGTTGTTTACGTGGGCGACAAGAGCGGAGCTTCGGCCTACGTCGGCCCGGACACAACCCGGTATGATCTGAAGGGCAAACTGGTCCTGCCCGGCCTGATCGACGGCCACACACATCCCGGTATGGTAGGACTGTCGCACGGAGAATTGCTGCTGCCCGACGTGGAGAGCAAGGAGGAGCTGTTGTCCGCGATCGCCAGGCTGGTCGCGGAGAACCCCGACACACCGGTGCTGCGAGCGGGATACTGGGCCAATGAGCTGTTCGACGAAGACGGCCCCCACAAGGCCGACCTTGATCGAATTGTTTCCGATCGACCGATCCTTCTGTCAGATTACTGGGGCCACAGCTTCTGGGTGAACTCGCGGGCCCTCGAGCTGGGAAGGGTCGACCGCAACACTCCGGATCCCATCCCGGGTCTTGCCTTCTACAAGCGCGATGCCGCGGGTGAGGCCACCGGATGGATCACGGAATCGGCCGCGTCGGCATTCGTTGGCAAGTTCAACAAGCCCACGGAAGCCACGAAGGAGCATGTCCTCAGGTTCCTGAATTTTCTCAGTGATAGAGGGGTCACGACTCTGCTCGATGCAGGCAACTTCGGCCCCGATGATGAGATCTACGCCATCATCGCCAGGCTGGAGCAAGAAGGCCGCCTGCCGGTGCGCTATCACGGCTCCTACACTCTTTTTCTACCCGACCAGCTACCCGGTGCCATCAAGGAACTCAAGCAGTTGCGCAGGACCTATAGCAGCGAACGTATACGGATCAACACCATCAAGCTTTTCCTCGATGGTGTTCTCGAAATCCGCACTGCCAGTGTTCTGGAGCCGTATCTGGACGATCCGGACAACAGAGGAAACCTGCTCCTGACTCAGGATCAGATCCGTGATCTGATCCTGGAGCTGCACGAGGAGAAAATCGATCTTCATGTGCACACGGTCGGAGGCCATGCGATCAAGTCAACCCTGAATGCCGTGGAAGAAGCCCGGGGAGATCTGGGCGTGTCACTGGACACCCGGGTCACTCTGTGCCATCTCGAGGCCATGGACGATGCCGACATCAACCGCTTCAAGGATCTTGGCGTGGTGGCGAACTTCACACCTCACTGGCACGGTGGTGACAACTCGGCGCTCCTGCCGATCGTGGGCGATCGCGCTCTGAACATGATGCGTGCCCAGCCCCTGCTCAGTGATGGCGCCGTGGTTACGTTCTCCAGCGATATCACCGTCGAGTCTGAGTACACAAGCGAGCGCGCCAATCCATTCGTAGGCATGCAGATCGGCCACAACAAGCAGGATTTCGAGGGTGGGGCCGACGCCCCCCTGAGACCCCCGCAGAGCGAACGTCTCAGTCTGGAAAACCTCGTCAGGGGTTACACGATCAACGCCGCCTACCAGCTACGCCTGGATGACAGGCTGGGCAGCATCGAAGTGGGCAAGATCGCGGATCTGATCGTGCTGGATCAAAACCTGTTTGAGGTGGATCGGCACGAAATCCACAAGATCAGGCCGGAAGCTGTGTTCATGGCGGGCGAATTGATTCGGGGAGGGGTGGAATAGGGCCTCAAGTAACCGGCGTACCCAGAAGATACCTACTTACACAGGATGACGAGCCACGCCCCGGGAGTGAAGGAGGCCCACCCCCGGGGCTTGCCCCCCATGTGACCCGTTACATCTGAGCGCCTTCAGGCCAAGAGTGAAAGTATCCGTCTGTAAAGACGATGTCGTCATTGAAGTCGGTCCGGGGGCCGGCCACGTTCTGCGCCAGACCGTCCTTGGCCAGTGAACGCAGGGTGTAATTCGTTCCGGTGGCATCGGTCACCCACTGGATCTCGCCCCCCCAGGCGTCGCTGGTCGGTACCTTCCTCAGGTAGGTAGGAGAGATGACACCGCTGGCGTTGGGTCCGATGGGTCCGCTCATGCCTCGTGGATATCGACCCTGATCCAGCGCGTACGTCTCGATAGCGACACCGATCGTTCGGAGCTCAGCCATCGTGCGCCGCTGCCGGCTCTTGTCGATGCCGTTCAACAGGTTCGGAATCGTGATGGCTGCCAGCACTCCGATGACCGCCACGACAACCAGGAGCTCCAGAAGCGAGAACCCCTTCTCTCTTCTCAGTATCTTGCTCATGCCAGGCCCCCCTTTGACTGCCAATCGCTGCAACCATCACGCCAATTCGTTGACGATCGGGGTAAGCCTTTTAAGCGAAGATACTTAGGGATATTCGGGTGGAAGCCGCGGGCTACTACATATTACGGGTCGTGCTTGCTGAACCAGGCTTCGGATCACGATTCTGTAAGCCTGATCCAACCCTTGCTGCCGGAGCCTTCCTAACCACTCTTCTCAGCGGCCTGGATCTCCGCCTGCTGGAGGCGTTGCCCACCTTCGTCGAGGCTCGGGTTGAGGATCTGTCTCCGTCCTCTGTGAGCGCGGGCTTTTGGAAAGTCTTTTTCCAGTTGATCGATCACTCCGTACCAGGTGGTGACATCCTTTCCGTCAAGAAGGCCCGCGCGGCCAAGGATGAAAGCTCCAGTGCAGACAGACAGGGCGATTTCGGCTTCAGCCGCCGCGGCGCCGATCCACGCCACGAATTCAGGATCATCGAGAACGGTGCGAGTCCCTCCGCCGGGGAGTACGATGATGTCAGGCTTTGGGGCATCTTTGATGGAATAATCGGGTATGACTCGAACGAATCGTTGGCTGACGATCGGCTCCTTCGTCTTCGAGACCGTGTAGATCTCAAACGCTTCTTCGTTCTTGTGCTTCCCGAAACGGGCAGCCGACTCGAACACCTCGCTCGGGCCTCCCCAATCGAGAATCTCAGCTTCGTTCCAGATGACAATGGCGACCCTGCGAGTGTAGGACGACTTCGGATTCTTCATCTTCTCACGAGCGGCTTGATCTTGAGTTCCCATGGGCCATGGTCATCAGGCCCCGACGGCCCAATCTTGTGTTCCGCTGACCTGAGCAATGCCTGAGGCTCGTAGACAACACCATCCTTGATAACAAATTGAACGTCCCTCGCGGTCGTGATGTCCTCGAGTGGATTTCCGTTCGAGATGTAAAGGTCGGCGAGCTTACCAATTTCGATGGATCCGAGCCTGTCATCCACGCCCAGGGCTCTGGCGCCGTTGATCGTGGCCGCCTTGAGCACGGCCACCGGCGGCAGCCCCGCGTAGACCATCGCCAGGAGCTCCCGGTGGTATGCGAAGCCCGGAAGGAGCGGTCCATACACTGGCTCATCCGTGCCTATCAGGATGAGGTGATCGCCCCCCGCGTCGTGAAACGCCTTGATCTCCACCAGTCGCTGCTTGAAGTCCTCGGATTCCACGGCGTCCGAATCTGAGCCGGCTGGAGATCGTGCCTCGAACCTCTCTCTCGTATAGGGCGTGAAGTACTTGCCTTCATCTGTCCACACCATGTCGAGTTGAGGATTGTTCCGAAGCCCGGCTTCTCCGTACATCTGCAGGTTGGCGTCATAAAACACACCATTCTCGAGGAAAAGATCGATCATCGTCTTGAGTTCTGAAGCGTCGATCTTCTCGCTTCCGAGCGTGAGCCGGTGCTCGATCCGATCGATGCCCATCCGGATGGCTTCCTTTGGATCGACATCGTAGTAGTCCTTGTAGTTTGCAAGATGCCCCGCCGTGGTCATGCCGCGTTTGTGGGCCTGATCGATCAAGATTTGCGCCTCAGACGGACTTGCCTGCTTGATCTTTATGCTCCTGACTCCGCGATCGGCCCACTCGTTCACTTCGGCGCGAATCTCCTCCTCCGTGATGTCGTTCGGCCACGCGGCGCAGTCGTCCTCGGCGGTCTGTATCTGGTACTCGCATCTGAAAGCTCCGAAGTAGGGGCCCGATGCGAAGATGCGCGGCCCGATCGCCTCGCCTCGTTCTACCCGGTCCCGGGCTTCGAGGACCCGTTCGGGGAAGAACTCTCCGGCGGACCAGGTCGAGGTCACGCCGTTGGCTAGAAAGATGAGCGGGTTGTAGGTGGCATCCTCCGCTCTACCCACGTCGACGAGGTCCAGGTTGTAGTGGGCGTGCAGATCGAACATGCCTGGAAGGATGGTCGCGGTGTCATCGAGCTCGATGACGTTTGCATCGGGGAAGTTGCGATCCGTCAGGTTGGTGTTGATTTCAACAAACTTGCCATCGCGGATCACGATGCCTGTGTTTCGGAACCGGGTGTCGTTGATTCCATCGAAGATCCAGCCTCCACGAATCACGAGATCTTGCGTAGATCCGGAATCCAGTTGCCGCGTGGAATCCGGACTGCCACAGGCCGCCAGGAGCACTAGAAGACAGCACGCGATGAGTGGGATCGTCGGTCGGTTTCGCTCTGACATGATCCATCCTTTCTCTTGGCTGATCCCGTCTGGCCACGGTGTCACGCGAAGGTTCGGACTCTGGCTAGAGTACTATGATTCTCAGCGCAGGGCCTGGTATACCAGGACCTTGAATTTATCCTGTATCGAGGACTTCATCGGCCGGCCCTGGGACATGAAAACACCGATCAGATCTTCATTTGGATCGATGAAATAAGTCGTATAGAAGGCCCCGCCCCAGCTGTAGGCGCCGACGGAAGCCAGGCCACCCTCCTCGCCGGGAGTGCCGGCCACGTAGAAAGCCGCACTCATTTTCGGCTTTCCGTCTTCAGTGAAGCTCACTCGAGGGGAAGTCAAAAGTTCCACCGATTTTCGACCCAGAATGCGGTTTCCGTCGAGCTCCCCTTCGTTCAGAAGCATCTGCAGGAAACGAGTGTAGTCTCGCGCGGTTGAGGAAAGCCCACCCCCTCCGGAAAAATAGGTTTTCGCTCCTTCGACAGGATAAAGTGGATTGTCCAGGTAGATATCTGATTCATCGCCCTTCGATATCTTGAGACCTCCATCTTCGTCCACCGCGTAAAGGGTTGCGAGGCGGCTCGCTTTCTCTTCCGGAAGATAGAAATACGTATCACTCATCCCTAAAGGTCTGAAAATTTCCTCACTGAGGAACCGGTCGAACGGTTTTCCTGACATAATTTCACAGAAATACCCAAGAAGATCGGTGTTGAGTCCGTAGGTGAACTTCTCTCCAGGATCGTGGAGCAAGGGCTGCTGCGCGAGGAGTTTCATCTGATCCTGCAGCAGGACGGGCCGCGCGGTGACGCCGTCAATTACGCCCGCAGTCTCGTAGACCGTTTGAACCGCGCTCTCTATGAACGGATAAGAGATTCCCGAAGTGTGGGTCAGTAGATCGATAATGGTGATCTCCCGTGAGGCATCCCGCGTCTCCAGGATCCGACCCGCTTCGTCCGCTTTCACCAGCACTTTCGGGTTCTTGAACTCGGGGAGATAATCGGAGACCGGATCGTTCAGGAGAAAATGTCCTCTCTCGTACAGGATCATGATCCCTACGGAGGTGATCGCCTTTGACATGGAGGCGATGCGGAAGATCGTCTCCTTCGTCATAGGTGATTGCTGCCCGATGTCACGATATCCGAAGGCTCCCTGATACGCGGTTTCTCCGTCGTGTTTGATCAAAACTACGGCACCGGGGATCTCCCCCTCGTCAATCGACCTCTGAATCGCTGCGTCGAGCCGCTGAAGACGGTCCGCGATGAAGGCAGAGCCATCGGTAGATTTCTGCTCTGGCCGGACGCATCCGACAATGAGAAGAGTGCCTGCCAGTATTAGTAAGTTTCCTGCTTTAGTCAATGATTTCTTCCACCGCGCGATAGGCCTGCTCGATCGCCGACTCGGACATGGCGGAGGCGGCGGCATCGGAGTTGGCGATGGAGATGCGGCCAAACCGAGGGCGGCCGTTCACCCAGTGGCGCTTCTCGGCCGGCCAGGTGCGGGAGCTCCAGGAATGTAGCCTGGCCATCGGATCGTAGGGGCTGGCATACCCGTGCGGCCAACGATTGACAGTGATTGCCTCGATGTCACGGGCCGGATCAAAGCCCCCTTCTGACAGCACGCGGCCAAGCTGATCCCGAATTTTCCTTTCAAATGTCTCGAACGACGTGGAAAGCAGCTCTTGCTTTCCCGCCCGGATCTGCTCGTAAGCAGGTAATCCCGGGCTGAGCGGGATTCTGTACAGGTGAACCACCATCGGTTCCCCGGGCGAACGCGGGCAGCGATATTCGCCGATGCTGACCGGGTAGGTCAGCCGCATCTCGCAGTGATAGGAGCCCGGGCAGTATGCAGATTTGAGCCCCAGCTTGTGAAAGGATCGCCAGTTGCGGATCAGCACGTTGGTGGAAACCAGTGGCACCCGGATAGCGTTCGCGAGCGCCTGTTTTTGCTTCTGGGGAAGCTCCGGACACAGGCGCGGGATGATCGCGTTGTAGCACGCGAGCACGCACGATCCAGCGCGCACTCGCTGTGCCTTGCCGGAACGCACATAGGTGACCTCGACCTGTTTCGAAGTCCCGCGATCACCCAGGTGGCGGACATCCACGGCGGTGCTGTTGAGCCGGATGCGCACCGGGGCACCTTCTTCGTCCAGGCGGCCGTAGTCAAACCGTGCCGTGACGATGGTGTTCATACCGTTGCCAGAAGCCACTCGTGGAACCATGGCGCGCACTAGCGAGCGTGCGATCGAGGCGTTGCCGTCCGGAAAATGAAAATCTTCACGAGGTAGGTGGCCCGCGTAACCTTCATCCAACCCCAGTCCGGTCAAGCCAGGCAGGCCGGAGGAGCGGGCGTCCAGGGCGGGCGTAATGTCGATACCAATAGCCTGATAGGCGGTCTGCCAGTGTCGGAAAAAGGTGGCCACATCACTGTGCACTCCAACGATGTTGGTTAGATATTCCTGATAGCTGATCTTTGCCAGCGTCTTCTGTTTTTGGGCTAGCGACTGATCGGGGAGGTAGTCTCTGGGTTCACTGAACAGCTGAACGATCTCCCCTTTCGCTCTCTTGTCTATCGGCGTTCTCGCAACGAACGCTTCCACCTGATTCCGGTCTCCGGTTGGGGAGGCAAGCTCGGCCGGCAAGCTGCCGTAGCCGTAGGAACGAACGGGTTCGGCTACGCTCTTGTCACCGGTCACAAGGCGATCGACACCGAACGTCTTCTTGTCGAAGAAGATTGCCCCGCGCAGATTCAGAGAGCGGTACAGGTCGTGATCATAAACTTCCTTGGCGCGCTTGACGTCGATACCCAGCTCCCTCAGCAATGTCGCAGCTTGAGGCGGGAAAGTCGATGGTGACTCGATAAACTCGGTGCCGCCGAGATCCACAAGCATTCGGCCGTTATGGGTGAACTCGTTGCGTTTGGCGTGTCCTCCGAAGTCATCGTGATTGTCCAGGATCAGAATCTTCGCCTTTGGTCCTGCTTCCTTGCGGAAGAAGTATGCCGCCGCCAGGCCGCTGATCCCGCCTCCCACGACGACCAGATCATATGTCTCACCCGTGTCCGCCACGGTTCCAAAAGCATCCGGAGCTCCGTCCCGGAGCTTGTGGGCCACCTCAAACGAGCCCGGATGGCTCCCCCGCAACCCGGTCAGGGTGGGGGGATAATAGTCGGAGTCTTTCCCGGGCGCGGGCCTGGCAGAACTGCGTGCGACGAGTAAGCCCGGGGCAAGCAGCGAGCCGGTCACGGCGATGCTGGCTCCGTTCAGGAAGTCGCGCCGCGTGATCGGCCGGTCCATGCCCAGATCGCGATCATGCGATTTGCTCACAGCGTGTGTCCAGATGAAGATCTCAGCGAGAAGCTCCGCCTGAACGGGG
>CBEVTG010000016.1:0-11716 GCA_965552745.1 uncultured bacterium | reverse complement strand
GCTCTGCCGTCCTTCACGAACGTCAACAACGCGTCGATCGTGAGCGGCCTCCCGCCGTCCGGGACCGGGATCTCGGGCAACTTCTTCCGCGATCCCGAGACCGGCGAGGACGTCATGATGAACTCCTCGCGTTACATGCGGTGCGACACGGTGCTCGCCGCAGCGGCGCGCGCCGTGCACCACGGGCTTCCGGAGGAAGAGGCGTACCGTGCGGTGACCCTGAACCCTGCCTGGATCCTGGGCCTCGACGATCGCATCGGTTCGATCGAGCAGGGCAAAGACGCCGATCTGGCGATCTTTGATGGACCTCCCCTGTCGGTGCGCTCGCACGTGGTGATGACGGTGATCGACGGAGTGATCGTTTATGAACGCCAGGAGACCGACCTGTGAGGTTGCGCCTCCGTGTTATGCGGTTCCTGATTCCGATTCTCGTGACCGGCTGGGCTGCCTCCGGTCCGGCTCCGGGGCAGCTGGATCGGCCGCCACAACGGCCGCCGTCAGAGCTCGTCATCCAGGGCGGGCGCATCATCACCATGGCCGGGGATGTCATCGCGGATGGCGCTATCCTCATCCGTGACGGCAAGATTGTCGAGGTCGGCAAGAAGGTGAAGTCAGGAGAGCGCGTGCGGCGTCTCGATGCGCGCCGCAAGGTTGTGCTTCCGGGCCTCATCGATCCGTACACGCGGCTGGGCCTCATCCAGGTTTCGATGGTGTCGTCCACCGTCGATGATGACGAAGGCGTCGAACCGTCCACTCCCCAGGTGAGGGCGCTGGATGCGTTCAACCCGCTGGGAAAGCCTGTGACCCTGGCGCGCGAGCACGGAATCACAACCGCTCTGGTCGGTCCCCGGGCCGGCACTTCCGCGACCAACGTCATCTCGGGACAGGGATCGGTCCTGAGACTGTACGGCCAGCAGGTGGACGCGATGACCCTGAAATCACCGGCCAGCCTTCATGTCACATTGGGGGAAGGTCCCAAGGCTCGTTACTCGGGCCGTGACCAGGCACCGGTGAGCCGCATGGGCGAGGTGGCGCTGTTGCGCGAAGCGCTGGCAGCGGGGAAAGACTACGCCGACGCCTGGACGCGGTACGAACAGAATCTCCAGGCCGAGCCGGGCAAAGCAAAGCCACCCGATCGCGATCTTAAGAAGGAGGCGCTGGCCGCCGTGCTGTCGGGCGAGCTTCCGATGTTCATTCACTGCCACCGGGCGGATGATATTTTGTCGGCGCTTCGCGTCTCGAAGGAATTCGGTATCACACCCGTCCTGGTGCACGCCACCGAGGGGTACAAGGTGGCGTCACAGATCGCTCGTGCGGACGTTCCGGTGATCGTCGGTCCGGTGAGCACGATTCCTGATCGCATGGAGACGCTGGAAGCCACACCGGAGAATCCGGCCTTGCTGCTGCGCGCCGGCGTGCGCATCGCCCTGACCACCGCCGAGAGCCACCTGGTCAGCCACCTGCCGTACGAGGCGGCGCTGGCCGTTGCCAACGGCCTGTCGGATCAGGCGGCGCTGCGGGCCATCACCCTGGGAGCGGCGGAGATTCTGGGCGTCGACGATCGAATCGGATCAATCGAAGAAGGGAAAGACGCCGACCTCGTCATATTTGACGGCGACCCTCTTGAAATCACCACCCACGTCGAATGGGTTATCATGAACGGAGAGATCGTTTACCGCCGGGATTTCTGACTTCTGAACCGTCTGCGTTCGGCATCAACCGCGGCTCAGCCTGCCGCCGCTTCATCGAGGAGAAGATCATGCCCATCAAGGTTGGAGACAAGGCCCCGGACTTCGAGCTGCCGAGCACAATCGGCAACAAAGCCCGTCTTGCGGACTACCACGGAAAGAAGAACGTCGTGCTACTGTTCTACCCGCTCGACTTTTCCCCCGTCTGCGCTTGCGAGCTCCCAAAGTGGGAGCAGGACATCGCCAGCTTCAAGGAGCTGGGTGCCGAGATCTTCGGCATCTCGGCCGATTCGCTGTACTCGCACAAGGCGTTCGCCGAGCAGCAGGGAGTCAAGTCGTACGCGCTGCTGGCAGATTTCAATCCCCGTGGTGAGGTCGCCAGCAAGTACGGACTATGGCGCGAGGCGGATAACATCAACGAGCGGGCCACCGTGCTCATTGACAGGGAAGGCCAGGTGCGCTACATCCACGTCGACGAGATCGGCAAAGAACGCGATAACAGCGATCTGATCAAGACGCTGAAAGAGCTTCGCTGAGCAATCCCACCGGTATTTTCCACAGCTAATGCAAGAGGCCCGCCCCGGAGGGGCGGGCCTTTGTGTTTCGCTCAAACCCACTGCAGCGTGGAGCGCAGCGCGGATTTTCACACATAGCCTCTGTAACAGGGGCTTTATCGGGGATCAGGTATAGCGTTCGTCCCCGGTTCGGATGACCTGGTACAGCTTCTGCGCGCTGTCGGCAAGCTTCAGCTGCTCGAGAAAGGCGGGGTCCTTGACGAGGCGCGCGATACGGGCCAGAAGCTTGACGTGCAGTCCGGCCTTCTGGGGTGGCCCCAGGAGCAGGAAAAGTATGTGGACGGGCCGGCCGTCCAGGGCCTCGAAGTCCAGCCCTTCCTTTACCCTCGCCACGGCGATGACCATGCTGCTCACGTGTGCCGCCTTGGCATGCGGGATGGCGATGCCGTTTCCAATACCGGTCGAGACAACCTTTTCCCGCTCCAGCAGGCGCGTCAGTGAATCCTCCTCATCACGGATCGCCTTGGCCTGCGCAAGAAGCCCGATCATCTGGCGCAGACAATCCACCTTGTCGCGCGGCCTGAGGTCCGCATCGACCATGTTTTCTTGCAGGTAATCGGTAATCTTCATGGACCATCCTGGCACCCGCTGGCGGCGCGGCGGGTGCTTCTTTAAAACAAGGGTTGCGTCGACAGCCGGGTCAGAACTCCCGGGTAAAGACCCAGGATCAGAGTCCCCACGATCGCAAGCGACACACACGCATACGCCATCACGGGCGAGGCCGCAGGAGCCGGCGTTGAGCCTTCCGGTTCGAGCATCGTTACAGTGACAACGACTTTCAAATAGTAGAACGCCCCCAGGACACTGTTCAAGAGGCCTATCACGGCCAGCCCCACCAGATCCGCTTCGATCGCGGACCGAAACAGGTAGAACTTGGCCACGAATCCGCCCGTGGGCGGGATGCCGGCAAGAGAGAACATGAAAAGGCACAGTGCGGCGGCCAGCAGGGGCCGGCGGCGGCCCAGTCCCACCACATCACTCAGCCGGGTGCCAACCTCCTCCCCTCCCTCGCCTGCCCTCGCGATCATCGCCACGACGGCGAAGGCCCCTGCCGTCATGAAGACGTAGGAGAAGAGGTAGAACAGTACGCTCTCGGCGCCGGCGGTGCTGAACGTGGCCACACCGATCAGCAGATAGCCGGCATGCGCGATGCTCGAATAGGCGATCAACCTCTTCAGGTCTGGCCCAGTGCCAGGAAGTTTCCGAGCGTCATGGTGAGAACAGCGAGCACACCGAGAACTTCGCGCCACTCACCGAGCGCGTTGGCCCCGAAGCCGTTGTACATCACCCGGAGGAGGGCTGCAAAGGCGGCGGCCTTGGTGCCCGTGGCCATGAATGAGGCCACCGTCACCGGAGAGCCTTCGTAGACGTCCGGCACCCAGCAGTGAAACGGCGCTGCTCCCACCTTGAACGCCAGACCCACCAGGACCAGGCCCAATCCCAGAAGCAGCCAGCGTGCCTCCTGTCCATCGGCGCGATCGAGGGCGAGTACCAGCTGCTCGAGAGAGAAGCTGCCGCTGCCCCCGTACAGAAAGGCGATGCCGTAGACCAGAAACCCGGTCGAGAAGGCTCCAAGCAGGAAGTATTTCATGGACGATTCGAGGCTGCGCTCGCGTGAGCGCACCAGCCCGGCCATGATGTAGAGCGGTATCGAGAGAACTTCGAGTCCCAGGAAGATCCCCACCAGGCTGTTGGAGGTGACCATCAAGCCCATGCCCGCAGTAGAGATTAACAACAGTCCGTAATACTCGGGGGGAATATCCGGCTCCCGATCGAGGTAGTCGAGCGACATGAGAACCGTCAGAGCGCAGGCCAGGTAGGCGGCGGCGCTCGCCAGAATGCCGAAATGATCCACAACGACCAGGCCGTCGAACGCCGAGCGGGGATGCGGCCAGCCGGCGGCGCTAGCGACGGCCGCCAGCACCAGGAAAGCGAGTGCCACCACACCCTGCACGCGCATCGGCAACCGCCTGATAGTCGAGGCCAGGAGCAACACCGAGGCACCGACAACCAGCACGATCGTCGGAAACAGCGCAGCCCAGTCGATCGGCGGGCCTCCCATCCACACGCTCGCAGCGCTCATGGCAGCACCAGATACAGGATGAACGCGGCGCCAATGAGCAGAAACAGCGCGTAATTGCGCACGAAGCCGGTCTGCAGGTAGCGGCCGAAGTGCCCGACACCATCAGCTGTGCGCCACACGGCGTTCACGAGGCCGTCGACGGCCCGCTCGTCAAACTCCCGGAAGATGCGACACAGCCGGTGGTAGGGGTCGATAATCGCGCGTTGGTAAAGCTCATCCACGTAATACCTGGCGCGCACCCAGCCGCTCAGCGGCTCCAGCTTTCGCGGCAGGCGCTCCGCCCACATGTGGCGCAACACGTACGCCATGAGCGCCATCATGAACCCCGCGCCGGCGATCAACAAACTCAGCACCATTGCACCGATTTCCGCGCCTACCGAGTGCTCGCCCTCGGGCACGGCTGCGGGCGCGTGGGCAAGCACCGGCTCCAGCCAGCGGCCGATCCAGTCGCCTCCATAGCTGATGGCGGGAAGGCCCAGGATCCCGCCGATGAGCGACAGTGCCCCCAGTACCAGCAGAGGGCCTGACATGACGTACGGCGACTCGTGCGCGCCCCGTACGAGATCTTCGTCGCGCGGCTTGCCGTGGAAGATCAGGAACAGGAGTCTGAAAACATAGAAGGCGGTGAGACCGGCGCCCGCCAGACCGAGGATCCAGAGGAAAGTATGACCGCCGCTGAGCGCACCCCAGAGAATCGCATCCTTGCTCCAGAAACCCGCGAATGGAACGATGCCGGCGAGTGCCAGTCCGCCCGAGAGCATGCATACCCAGGTGATTAGCATGCGATCCCGTAGACCACCCATGCGCCTCATGTCCTGCTCCCCGTGCAGCGCGTGGATGACGCTTCCGGCTCCAAGAAACAGCACCGCCTTGAAGAACGCGTGAGTGACCAGATGGAAGATCGACGCCGCGAAGGCGCCGACTCCAGCTCCCAGGAACATGTACCCGAGCTGCGAGATCGTGGAGTAGGCGAGAACTTTCTTGATGTCGGTCTGAGCGCAGGCGATGGTCGCCGCGTACAGCGCTGTCGCCGCACCGATGCCGGCGACCACGGCCAGCGCCAGGGGCGCGGCTGCGAAGACCGCTCCCATGCGCACCACGAGGTAGACACCAGCGGTCACCATGGTGGCCGCGTGAATGAGAGCGCTGACCGGAGTCGGACCCGCCATGGCATCCGGAAGCCACACGTAGAGAGGAATCTGGGCGCTCTTGCCCACGGCGCCAGCGAAAAGCAGCAGGCTTCCGGCCAGGGCCACATCCCGCAGCGGGCCGCCGGCGGCGACACCGTCAAGGATCGGCTCCAGACCCAGCGAGCCCGATGCAAGCCACAACGTCAGCGCTCCGAGCAGAAACCCCGCGTCGCCGATGCGGTTGACGATGAACGCCTTGCGTCCCGCGTCGGCGCACCAGGTTTCGGTGTAGAAAAACCCGATGAGCAGGTAGGAGCACAACCCCACTCCCTCCCAGCCTACAAAGAGCACCGGCAGACTGGCTCCCAGGACGAGCAGCAGCATCATGCCCGTGAAAAGGTTCAGAAATGCAAAATAGCGCGCGTATCCACGATCCTCTTCCGCCATGTAGCCGACCGAATAGAGATGGATGAGGAAACCGACTCCCGTGACCATCAGGATCATGATGGCGCTCAGCGGGTCGAGCATCAGGCTCCACGACGCCACCAGACCCTCCGGGCCGCCGACGGTGATCCACTCCGCCACCTCGAGTGTGACGCGCCTTGCCTCCAGGTTTACCGCCAGGTCAGGCGTGGTTTCGAGAGAGGCGAGATCACCGGACAGAGCCGCCACACCCGCCACCGAAAGAGCGAAAGACAGAGCCACGCTGCCGCAGGCGACGATGCTGACACCCCGGCGGCCGATCCAGCGGCCGCTGAATCCCGCGATGGCGGCACCGGCGAACGGAGCCAGGGGAATCAACCACAACAAACGAAGCACGGTGATCACCACTTCATCCGGTTGAGAGAGTCGACATTGACGCTCTTTCGAAGCCGAAAGATTGCGAGAATGATGGCCAGGCCCACCGCGGCCTCGGCGGCCGCGACCGTCATGACGAAGAACGCAAGAATCTGCCCGTCTGGGGAACCCAGGTGACGCGAGAAGGCAATCAGCGCCAGGTTGGCCGCGTTGAGCATGATCTCCACAGCCATCAGGATGACGATGGCGTTGCGGCGAAGCAGCACACCGAGCACGCCCACAGTGAACAGGGCAGTGCTCAGCGTGAGCACCCAGGCCAGGCTCATCGTGCGCGCTTTCTGGTCAGCAGAACCGCTCCGACCATGGCCACCAGCAGCAACAGGGAGATAGTTTCAAACGGGACGAGGTAAGTCGTGAACAGAGCCGCGGCCACGCTCTCGACCGATCCAAAATGCTCCGGCAGATCCAGCCCCGCCGGCGCGGCTCCACCCGTGGCCGCCCCTCGCAGCATGAGGAAGAAAACCCCTCCGCCGATCACCGAGAGCAGTTTCTGCAGCAATCCGCTCTGTCTCTCTTCCTCCCGGCGCAGATCCAGAAGCATGATGATGAACAGGAAGAGAACCATGATCGCCCCCGCATACAGGATGACCTGAAGGGCGGCGATGAACGGCGCTGAAAGGAGCACGTAGAAAACGGCGACTGAAACCAGGTTGAGCACCAGGAACAGGGCACCCACCACGGCGTTGCGGTGCGCAACAGCTGTGATGGCGCCGATGAGCGCCATCGCGGTCGCCACAATGCCCACGAAAGTTTCCATCAGAACCAGCCCCACGCCACCCCAACGCCCACCCATGCCAGATTCAGCAGGGCCAGGGGCAGGAGAACTTTCCAGCCCAGGTGCATGAGCTGGTCATAGCGGAAGCGCGGCAGTGTCCAGCGCACCCATATGAAAACGAAGAGAAAGAAGCTCGTCTTGATCAGGAAACACAGGATCTGCATCAGCGCCAGGAGGTTTCCCTCCAGTCCTGCCGCTTCTGATGGAAACGGCAGCTGCCAGCCACCGAAGAACAGGATTGCCATCAACGCCGAGGCAGTGATCATGTTCACGTACTCGGCCATATAGAACATCGAAAACTTTAGGGCGCTGTATTCCGTGTGGTATCCGGCGACCAGCTCCGTCTCGGCCTCGGGCAGATCGAAAGGCAGGCGATTGGTCTCGGCAAACGCGCTCACCACGAAGATCAGAAACCCCAGGGGCTGGCTCCACACGTTCCAGGAAGAGAAGCTGCCCTGCTGCTCGATGATCTGCGACAGGCGCAGCGAACCCGAGGCCATGAGCACTCCGACGATAGACAACGCGAGTCCCAGTTCGTACGAGATCATCTGTGCCGAGGCGCGCAGCCCTCCGAGCATGGCGTACTTGTTATTGCTCGACCAGCCGGCGAGCACGATACCGTAGACTCCTACCGAGCCCATGGCCAGGAGGAAAAGGATGCCGATGTTGACATCAGCAATGGCCAGACGCACCTCGTAACCTCCGAGGCTGAGGCGATCTCCGAAGGGAATGATGGCAAGCGCGCTGAGCGCCGGAACCAGCAGCAGGGCCGGGGCGGCCATGTAAATCGGCCGGTGCACGTACAACGGCACCACCTCCTCTTTCATCATGAACTTGATACCATCAGCGAGAGGCTGCAGAAGCCCCCAGGGGCCGACCCGATTGGGGCCGATGCGATCCTGAATCCAGCCGCTGACCTTGCGCTCCGCCAGCGACATGTAGGCAACCGCAGTGAGCACCACGGAGAAGACCACGCCGATCTTGATCAGCGTCTCGAGGACGGCGGCGAAGGTCATCCGCTCTCTCCTTTGCCGGTGATCATCACGCCCTCGGTTCCCACGTCGTCGTAACCGATTCCTGACAGTGGTGCCGCCAGGGCCTGTGCTTCCTTCCAAGCGTCGGACGGCTCCCGCGCCCATTCACCCCAGCCAGCCGTTTGTGCCAGCGCGGAGAGGAGCGCCAGGTGCGTGCGGCTGCGCCCGGCGCGCCGCATGGCGGCGCGCACGCGCTGGGCCCTGCCTTCAAAGTTGATGTAGGTGCCCTCATACTCCCCGTAAACGGCGGCGGGCAGAACCACCTTTGCCTCGCCAGGTATGCGGTCGCGGAACGAGGCGTGCACGATCAACGCGCGCACCTTCCCCGCGGCGCGGCGTGCGAGATCTCCTTCGTCCGAATCCGACGGTGGACCGAAGAGATTCTCGTCCATCACATAAAGAACATCGATCTTTCCCTCGACCGCCGCCTTGAGAACCTCCACCGCCGGGCGCTCGAAGCCCAGCAGGCGCGCCCCCGCCAGGTTGGGAGTCTTGTCCTTGCGGATCAGCAGATCGTCATCTTCCCCTCTCTCGAACCTGGGGATGCAATCGGTGGCGGAGGTGGCTTCACACAGACGGCGCAGCAGTGCCAGATCCTCGAGCGTTGCGCGCGGCGAGGCCACGACGCCCACGCGGGGGGCCCGCTCCCTGATCCCACTGAGCAGATTGGCGGCCCGATCCACAGCATCCTGCAGGCGCACCGGCTCGCCGTCCATCTGGGGTTCGAGCAAGCGCTCGCGCGCTACCAGGGGCAGGTATGACAACCGGCCATCGTCACACATCCACACCTTGTTCACCTCAGGGTTCTCACGAGGCATGAAGCGGTAGATGCGATCCTCCTTGGCCCACACGGTGACGTTGCAGCCCCGCGCACAGCCCGGGCAGATGGATGGGGTCTGTTCCAGAAACCAGACGCGGGACCGGAACCGAAACTCCTTGAGCGTAAGGGCACCGACGGGGCAGATATCCACGGTGTTTCCAGAGTAAGCGTTGTCCAGTTTGTAGCCCGGAAACACACCGATGATGGCCTCATCGCCGCGGTTGAGCAGCGCCAGCTCTCCTGTCCTGGAAACTTCGTCACAGAAGCGCACGCAGCGGGTGCATTTGATGCAGCGCTCCTCGTCAAACACGATGTGGCGTCCCAGATCGACGTTCTTGCGGCCGTGCTGCTTTTCGTGATCGAAACGGCTGGTTCCGCTGCCGTGGGCCAGGGAGTATTCCTGCAGCCCACATTCACCGGCCTGGTCGCAGATCGGGCAGTCGAGTGGGTGGTTGATGAGCAGCAGCTCCATGACCCCGGCCCGGGCATCGAGCACGTTCTTCGAGCCGGTGCGAACGACCATGCCCTCAGCCACCTGGGTCGAGCAGGCGATCTCAAGCTTGGGGGCCTTTTCGATCTCGACCAGGCACATACGGCAGTTCCCGACGATCGATAGATACGGGTGGTAGCAGTAGTGCGGGATCTCGATGCCGGCCCGGCGCGCCGCTTCGATCACCACCATTCCCTTCGGGGCGGTGATCTGCCGGTCATCGATGGTCAGCGTGACGGTCTCAGCCAAGGTTCAGTGTGCTCCCTTCAGAGGACAGCCCTTGAGTCGAACGTGCTCCTCGAACTCATGACGGAACTTGCGTACAAAACTCTGGGCCGGCATGGCCGCGGCGTCACCGAGGGGACAGATGGTTTTTCCCATGATGTTGCCAGCGACGTTTTCGACCAGATCGATGTCGGCCGATTTCCCTCTGCCGTCCTCGATGCCGCGCACGATCTTGACCAGCCAGTTACATCCCTCGCGGCAGGGGGTGCACTGGCCACATGACTCGTGCGCGTAAAACTTGAGAATGTTCAACAGGGAGTCGACCATACAGGCACTTTCGTCCATCACGATCACGCCCGCCGAACCGAGAAGCGAACCCGCCTTCGCAACCGAGTCGAAGTCCATATCGATGTCGGATTCATCGGCACGCAGCACCGGCGTCGAGGAGCCTCCGGGGATCACCGCCTTGAGCTTCGAATTCTCGCGCCACATGCCGCCGGCGTGCTCGTAGATCAGTTCGTGCAGCCGCACGCCCAGTGGCGCCTCGTACACCCCGGGGCGTTTCACATGACCGCTCACGCAGTACAGCTTTGGCCCCGTGTTGCGCTCGCGGCCGATCCTGGCGTACCAGGCGGCACCCTTTCGGAGGATGAGCGGTATGTTGGCGATGGTCTCGACATTATTGATGTTCGTAGGACAGCCGAACAGGCCCACCACCGCGGGAAACGGAGGCTTCAACCGCGGGTGGCCGCGCTTGCCCTCGATCGATTCCATGAGACCGGTCTCCTCCCCACAGATGTAAGCCCCGGCTCCCCTGAAGAGATGGATCTCCAGGCTGTAGCTGCTTTCGAGGATCTTCTTGCCGAGCAGGTTGGCGTGTTTGGCCTCATCGATCGCCGATGCCATCGCCCGGTACGACTCGGCAAACTCTCCGCGAATGTAAAAGAAAGCTTCGCGCGCACCGACGGCGTACGAGCCGATGATGACACCCTCCAGAACGGCGTGCGGATCCTGTTCCATCAGGAGACGATCCTTGAAGGTGCCCGGCTCGCTCTCGTCGGCGTTGCACACAAAGTAGCGCGGCTTGGGAGAATCCTTGGGTACGAAGCCCCACTTGACGCCGGTGGGGAAACCGGCTCCGCCGCGGCCGCGCAGTCCGGCCTTTTTGACCTCCTCGATGACGTCCGCAGGCGACATCTCCGTGACGGCCCGGCGCAGGCCTTCATAGCCGCCGGATGAGCGGTAATTTTCCAGCGTGTGTGAATCGGGCTTGCCAATGTTGGCGAGCAGGATCGGTTTGCTCACGTCAGCTTCTCCAGAAGCGCGTCCACGCGTTCGAACGAGACTTTAGCGGTTCCCACGCTCACGTCCAGCAGCTCGTCGTGATAATCCTCCCCCACCTGGACCACCGGCGCCCTGTCGCAGCCGCCGAGACATTCGGCGCGTTTCAACGTGATGCGCCGGTCGGGAGTGGTCTCTCCCTCACGGATACCCAGCGCACGCCGCAGATGGTCCATGAGCAGCTCGCAACCCCGCAGAGCGCATGGCAGGGTCGAGCAGACCCAGATCGTGTACTTGCCCTCCGGGTCTCTGCGGAAGAGGGTGTAAAAGGAAAGCACCGCCTCGACCGCGACGGGTGACACCCCGAGCTTACCCGCCAGCCACTCGCGCTCCTCCGGGGGGACGTACCCGATCTCGTCCTGAATGAGGCGCAGGGCGGGAAGCATCGCCGCGGCCCGCTGTGGAAGCCTGGAAGCGATCGCCTCGATCCTCTTTTGAACTTTCTCAGAGATCATGGCAAGTCGGTTCCTGATCTCACGATCGGGAACTGCATCGATGCCGCACGGGGTCCTGTCACGCCTGCCACGCCCACCCTCAAGGGCGCCACCCATCCCCCAGCGGGACCCCTCCCTGACCAACAGGAGGACCACGTCTTCGCTCAACTGAGATAGCGGGACCAGCGACTCGGGGTCGATCCCGTTAGTGGTTCCACTCGCGTAGATCTTTATGAAGTCGACACCACACATCACCTGATCGC
>CBEVTG010000015.1:0-11733 GCA_965552745.1 uncultured bacterium | reverse complement strand
CCTCGATCCCCTCCTCAAGGCAGGCATAGACGCCATCTCCCTCCACCTCCCCGAATAACCTGCCGGAACTGCCGGTGCCGTGCGGTGGCGGGGCCGTGCCGAGAGACCGTGCCTGAGTGCGCCGGGGGCCCGCTCGGCGGGTGGCGCACGAGGGAGAGGCGAGCGCAGGCGTTGCCTGCGCGCAGCCGTGGCTCGAGGCAGAGACACGCCTCCGCATGGGTACGGAGAAGATTTCAGGCAGGGAAGCTGGCGCGGAGCGACTGACGGGCGAGGGCCCGCATGCGCGTGGGGCTGAGGCCGAACAGACGCTGGGCCTGAGCGTACTCGCCGAGCAGCGTGGTACGGAAGAAGGCCGGATCATCCGTTGCCAGCACCACCGGCACGCCGTGCCTTAGAAAGTGCGGCAAAGGATGGTCGGCCGGCCTGCGCAGGAGACCCATCCTCCAGTTGCCGGTGATGGCGACCTCTACGGGGATGCGGTTCGAAGCCAGCCAATCCAGGAGCGCCGGGTCTTCCGCCGCCCGCAGGGCGTGTCCCAGTCGTTGCGGCTCGAGGATCCGCAGGTCGCGTGCGATCGCCTCCGGAGCCCCGACTTCACCCACGTGCATGACGGTGTTCAGATCGAACCTCCGCGCGCGCCTGAACAGAGGGGCGAACTCCTCCGGCCCTCGCGAGGTTTCGTCTCCACCCAGACCGATTCCCAGTACGCCTTCCTCGCGGTAACGCCTCGCCAACTCGACGCACGGCGCAAGCGCCTCCGAGCCCCACTGGCGGACGCCGTCGAGGATGAACCCCAGATCCACACCCCTTCTTCGCGCGGCGATTCGTTTCTCCAGGAGGGCTTCCAGGATCGATTCTCCCCGAAGCCCCCGCCGCAGGTGCACCGGCAGGGACACAAAAATCTCCGCCCGGCGCACTCCCTGGTGTGCAAGCCGCGACGCCAGGCGTGGGATGAGGCGGCCGAAGTCTGCGGGTTCCTGAAGGAGCTGGCAGACAGTGCCAAAAGCGCGCAGAAAGCCCCGGAATCCGTCAAAGCGGTACAGAGCGGGCCAGGTGCTGCGCGGTAGCGGCGGCCGCCGCCCCCGTGCGTAGAGCAGGCGCAGGTCACCGGGTAGAAGCGCGCCCTCCAGGTGGAGGTGCAGATCGGCTTTTGGAAAACGGGCCAGTTCGGCCCGGCTGAGCTGTTTCAAGAGGATTTGCGAGGAGCGGCCGGCTGCTCGATGAGGACCGTACCCTTGCCTTCGAAGCGCACGCTCAACACGCCATGGCTGCCAGCGGTCATGACCTCGCGGAGGATTTCACTCGCCATGGCCTCCACCCGTAGATTTCCCGACCACGCGACCACGCGCCGTGGATCGGAAGCTGCAGGCTGATCGGCCTCCACGTCCAGGCAGATCGTGTCACCCGCCACCACAAGCGCGATACAGCCGTGCCCCACCAGGCGCAGCGCCCTCAGAGCAGTGTCGCCGCTTCCGAGTGGGAGAGGGGGTCCTTCGACCTGTACCCCCTCGCTGCAGGCAAGCAGGTGCGTCGACGAAACGCTGATGGAGTGGCCTGCCACCTCTACGAGCAGCGCCTGCTCCTGCTCCTCGGAGAGGAAAACGGAACCTTTTCCCTTGACCTGGATGAGGCCGGTGCCGCGTTCCCGGGTGAACTCCAGGCGGCCAGAGTAGTGTGTGACACAACCCGGCCGCAGCAGCGCCTGGCTGTTGACCTCCATCTCCAGAAGACCGGCACCCGGGCGGCGGAAGGGGCCGAATTTCTTGGAGCCTATTCGAGCCGCAGGAATGGGGGCTGCCCCCAGATCCAGAATCGTTCCGGGTTCCAGCGGAACCGGTGGCGGAGTGGCCAGTCCACCGAGCTTCAGGGAAGCCGGCGACTCCCTCGGGGGAGCCTCTTCCAGAATCACCTCCACCTCATCCTCCGCCGGGGGGGGATCCGGCGCCAGCGGCACGGCTTCAGGCACCGGATCACCGGCAGGGCTCGACGCCGGGATGATGCCTGGAGGGGCGTCGCCCAGCGCTGACAGGCCTGCCAGGATCGAATCGATGTCGGGGGCTGTGAGCCCGCCATCATCCAGACTGGGGGGCTCGTTCACAGGAGACGTCGGCACCGGCGGCAGATCGAGATCAGGTTTGTTCTGCGACTGGATCCGGAAGTTGGCCGTTCCACGCGCCAGATCGGATCCGTCAACCTGGACGGCGGCGCGCTGTCGGCGCTTCTGTTCCACCTTCTCCAGCAGCTTGGTGGCCCCCGCCAGCTTCAGGTGCTCTGCGGCGCGCTCCAGATCGTCGCGCTTGTTGTACAGCAATCCGAGGTACATATGCGGCTTGGCGCTGTCCGGGGCGATTTCATGAGCCCGCTTCAGATACCCTTCCGCGGCATCGAGCCGGTCCTCCTTGAACTCGACAATCCCCAGGTTCAGGAGCAGGACGCCCTCGTTTGGATGCAGTTTGATCAGGCGTTCGTAGATCTCGCGCGCCTCCTGGTGAAGCTCCATTTTGAAGTAGAGCATGCCCAGCAGGTTCAGGACCCGGTTTTCCTCGGGGCGCAGGCTTCGAGCTTTCTCCAGCTCCTGGCGCGCTTCTTCCAGCGCGCCTTTCCCCAGGTAATCCTTGCCCTTGTTGAGGTGAACGAGGAACACGCCCTCGTCGAAGCCTGCGCCTGCCTGTGCGGAACTCATGTCAGTTCCCTGCCTGCTCTTCCAGCTGAGCGTTCAGGGGCGTGTCGCTAACGTGCAGGACTCCCTGTTCGTCCTCGTACGTAAAGAAGATCCGTTCCTCGGGAGCCGATCTCTTCAATCGGATGGGACCCGTGTAGAGCCTTTTCACCTTGCGCACGTAGAGACGCGTCTCCGTGTAGTCCGGGATGCCGCCGTAGCGGTGGACAGCTTTCTCGCCCGCATTATAAGCGGCCAGCACCCGGTTGAGATCCTCCCCGTAGAGCTCGGTCAGGTAGACGAGGTGCTGCACGCCGGCGCGCAGGTTCTCGACCGGATCGAAGAGGTTGTGAATCTCGTACTGGCGGGCCGTGGCGGGCATCAGCTGCATGAGCCCCCGCGCTCCTTTCGGCGACTCGGCAATCGGATTGAAGGCCGATTCGACCTGGATGATCGCCCGGATGAGTGCCGGATGGACCCCGTACTGGCGCCCGGTGGATTCGATCAGGTCGTCGAAGGCCCGGGTGCGCAGAAGCCTCGGCCGCACGCCCGGGTCCTGCAGGACATCGTTGAAGCCGGCAAGGGGCACGAATCCCTCTCCGCTGGGGATATTGGTGAACGCCTCGGACTCCCCGTGCGCGCCGGCATAGAAAGTTTCTGCAGCGGGCGCCGCCGTGAAAGCAAACGCCACAGCCAGCGCCCACATGCCGGCGATGCGACGCATTTTCACGCTCCCACCACCCGGTCGATAACCTGATCGACTTCCGCCAATGCCTCGTCAAGGCGGCCGCCGAGCTTGCCCCCCGCCTCCGCCAGCTCGTTGCGCCCTCCACCGCGGCCACCGACGATCGGTGCGAGCTCACGTACGATGGCACCCGCGCTCAGCCGCGAGGAAAGATCACGTGTCACCGCTACCAGCAGGGAGGCGGCCTCACCATCCTTCTGGCCCAGCACCACGATCCCGGACCCCAGTTTGTTCTTGAGGCGGTCCGTGAGCGTGCGCATGCCGGCTCGGTCCAGACCGGAGACCCTCTTGACGAGCACTTTGAGACCTCGCACCTCGTGCACCGGGTCTTCGCCGGACGCCGATGTTCCCTCGGCCAGCTTGAGGCGCAGCGCCTCGACCTCGCGCTGCTGGCTGCGCGCGTTCTGCTGCAGTCTCTGCACGGAATCGATGACACCTTCCGCGTCAACCCCCAGGACGCCGCGCAGGCTGTTCAGAATGCGGGCCTGAGACTGGAATTTCTTCAGCGACACGTCGCCGCTGGTAGCTTCAACCCGCCGAACCCCGGCCGACACGCTGCGCTCGAGGCCAATCTTCACCAGTCCCAGTTCACCCGTGGACCGTGCATGGATCCCGCCGCACAGCTCCATGCTGAACTCCGGTACCTCGACCACCCGCACCTGCTCCCCGTATTTGTCGCCGAAGAATGCCAGGGCGCCGCGCTTGAGGGCCTGATCGAGGGGCATCACCGAGGTCACAATAGGCAGATCCTGACGGACAACATCATTCACCAGCCCCTCGATCTGGCGCTGGATATCGTCCGACAGCCCCATGTAATGGCTGAAATCGAAGCGCAGACGATCCGGACGTACCAGAGAGCCGGCCTGTTTCACGTGCGTTCCCACCAGGTCGCGCAGTGCCGCATGCACGAGATGGGTCGCCGTATGGCTGCGGGTGATTGCCTCGCGTCTCTCCTTGTTGACCTGTGAATGGACCCGATCGCCGGTGCGCAGCCGGCCCTCGCGCACTTCAACCGCGTGCAGGTGGAGACGCCGCAGGGGCACCTGGGTATCCAGGACCTCGGCTACACCCGACGAGGCTGTCAGGTAGCCGGTGTCCCCAATCTGACCGCCCGATTCCGCGTAGAAAGGCGTGCGATCGAGCAAAACCTGCCCCTTCTCGCCGCTTTTCAGTTCGTCCACACGGTCTTCCCCGCTCAGGAGCGCCAGGACGCGGGCACCCTCTGCCTGCGTGGTCTCGTAGCCTAGGAATTCGCAGTGCTGATCCACCAGGTGCCTCAGAGCGGCCGAGTCGGCTGCCGTCGCCGACTCCTTCATGCGGCGGCGCGAACGCACCCGCTGTTGTTCAAGGGCCTTGTCAAATGCCTTCTCATCCACCCGCAGGTCAAATTCTGCCGCCACATCACGGACCATATCGATCGGCAGGCCGAACGTGTCGTAAAGCTTGAAGGCTTCCGCTCCCGGGAACTGCTTTTTGCGTTCTCGTTTCAGATCGTGTGCCAGTTTCTCCGCTTTCTGCAGCCCCACAACCACGGTCTCGGCAAAGCGCTCTTCTTCCCGGCGGGCCATCTGGGAAACTGCTTCCCGGTGCGCTACCAGTTCCTCATAGGCGCTCTTCATGAGATCGATGACCTTGCCGCTCAGATCGCACAGGAACGGCTGCTCGATTCCGAGATGCCGGCCGTGGCGAATCGCTCTGCGCAGGATGCGGCGCAACACGTACCCCCGGCCTTCATTGCCGGGGCTGACGCCCTCTGCCATCAGAAAAGTCATGGCGCGCACGTGATCGGCTATCACCCGCTGCCAGAAGAGCTCCTGGGGATGGGAGTCCGGCTTCCAGCCGCCGGCGTCGCGCGCGATACCACAAATCTGTTCCAGGATGGGAGTAAAAAGGTCGGTGTCATAGTTACTGCGCACACCCTGCAGGACAGAAGCGATTCGCTCCAGCCCCATCCCGGTGTCCACTCCCTTGCGCTCCAGGGGCGCGAGGGCGCCATCGGGCTGGCGCTCGAACTGGATGAACACCAGATTCCAGATCTCCAGGTAGCGCCCGCACTCGCAACCGGGGCCGCAACCCTTCTGGCTGCAGGGCCCTTCGACACGCTGGGGATCGAAATGGTGGATCTCAGAGCACGGACCACAGGGACCCGTGTCACCCATGGACCAGAAATTTTCCTTCTGGCCCAGTCGCTGAACACGGTCTTCGGGAAGACCGATGATCTTCCTCCACGTGCCGCGGGCCTCCGCGTCATCCTGAAACACAGTGACCCACAGGGTCTCCTCGGCCAGCCCGAAGCCACCGCAGGAGGATGTGGCCGTGAGAAGCTCCCAGGCGAACTCGATGGCCTCCTTCTTGAAGTAATCCCCGAACGAGAAGTTTCCGAGCATCTCGAAAAAGGTGTGATGCCGGGGGGTGTATCCGACCTGTTCGAGATCATTGTGTTTGCCGGAAACCCGCAGGCACTTCTGCGAGGAGGTGGCTCGACTGTAGGATCGAGTCTCCTCACCCAGGAAGACACCCTTGAACTGGTTCATTCCCGCGTTGGCGAATAGCAGAGTTGGATCGCTCGCCGGGACCAGAGAGGAGGATGGAACGACGGTATGACTCAGTCTCTTGAAGAAACCGAGGAAGCGGGATCGGATGTCGGCGGACTGCATGTTGTTTTTCGGGGGGCCCGCCGGCGCCACCAGAGGCGGATGGCCGGGCTGCGAGCGTCAGATGCGGCCCGTGAAGAAAGGGGATTATAGCCCACGCCTTTCTGGGTGGTCCAGGCGCTCCCAGGACGACGCCCCGGCCGGCCGGGCCATCTCTTCAAGCTTCGAAGGGCGAATCCGTTCCGCCCGGCTTATCCCCCGCACCACGGATCGCGGTCTCCATCTCCTGTTGGGCGACATCAGCGGTTGACTGAATGCCCTGGATGCGGAGCTTGAACTCGTCGGGGTTCGTTGCCCGGCGCAACGCCTCCTCGAGAGTGATGAGTTCCCTTTTATAAAGGTTGTAGATCGACTGGTCGAAAGTCTGCATGCCGTACTGGGAGGTTCCGGCGGCAATCGCCTCGCGAATGAGCTTAGTTTTTTCCTTGACCTCGATGCATTCGCGAACGAGGCCGGTGATGCGCAGGATCTCAACCGCCGGCACCCGACCGTGACCATCCGCCTTCGGCACCAGACGCATGGAAATGACCGCCTTCAGAACCGCCGCCAGCTGCAGGCGGATCTGCTTCTGCTGATGCGGCGGGAAAACCGAGATCACACGGTTGATGGTCTCGGTGGCGTCCATCGTGTGCAGCGTGCTGAGCACCAGATGGCCCGTCTCGGCGGCAGTGAGGGCGGTTTCGATCGTCTCGTAGTCGCGCATCTCACCCACCAGAATGACGTCGGGATCCTGACGCAAGGCCGAGCGCAGAGCGGTGGCAAACGACTTCGTGTCCACCTCGACTTCGCGCTGGTTCACGAGACTCTTCTTGTCGCGGTGCAGGAACTCGATCGGATCCTCGATCGTCATGACGTGCTCGGTCCGCCGCGCGTTGATGTGATCGATCATGGCGGCCAGCGAAGTGGACTTACCCGATCCGGTCGTACCTGTGCAGAGGATCAGCCCGCGCTGTTCATCACAGATCTGCTCGAGCACCGGAGGCAACAGCAGTTCCTGGAAGGTCAGGATCTTGATGGGGATGACACGCAGCACTATGCCAACCGTGCCGCGCTGCTGGAAGATGTTGCAGCGGAAGCGACCCAGCCCCGGTACCGAGTAGGCAATGTCGATTTCGAAATGGTCTTTGAACTTCTGCTTCTGCCGGGCGTTCATGATGCTGAACGCCATGGCGATGGTGTCCTCCGGCGTGAGCCGTGGCACCTGGGTGAGTGCATGCAGGTGTCCGTTCACCCGGACCACAGGGTGGCTGCCCACCTTGACGTGCACGTCAGAGGCCCGATGATCCGTCGCCAACTTCAGTAAGTCATTGATATGCAAAGCTTTACCCTCCTGAATTCACAGGCACACCGCCCGCGGCGGGGCGGCTATGAACGCGCTGCAAATCTAGTGTCCGGAGAAGGATCTGTCAAAAAGGAGGAGGTTTTCCGGAGCCCTTCAACGAGGCTTCACTGGGGTCAGCCAGCCGTGGGTGTCGGACTTCCTGCCCTCGAGGATGGCAAAGAAAGCTTCCTGCAGTGCCTGGGTGATCGGGCCTCTCTTGCCGCTTCCCACCGGCACCCGGTCCACCGAGCGAATAGGCGAGATCTCCGCGGCCGTGCCAGTGAAGAATAGCTCCTCAGCCAGGTACAGCTCCCCGCGCTGCACGGGGCGTTGCTCCACGGGAATGCCAAGGCCCTGGGCCAGAGTGAGGACGGAGTCACGCGTGATCCCCGCCAGGATCGAACTGTACAGCGGGGGGGTTGTCAGCTTGCCACCCCGCACCATGAACAGATTCTCACCGCTTCCTTCGGCGACGAGCCCCTGGTGATCGAGGGTGATCCCCTCGGTGAACCCGTTGCTCACGGCTTCCATCTTCACGAGCTGAGCGCTGAGGTAGTTGGCCGCCGCCTTGGCTTCCGAGGGAAGCGCGTTGGAGGCCGGGCGCGTCCAGCTCGAGACCTGCACATCCACCCCCTGCTCGAGCGCCTCCTTGCCAAGGTAGGCCCCCCATTTCCAGACTGCGATCGACACCTCCACCGGACATGGGGTCGGATTGACCCCGAGTTCCCCGTAACCGCGGTAGATCAGGGGTCTGATATAGCAGCTTTCGAGGTTGTTGGCCCGGATGGTCTCCAGGATCGCCTCGCTCAGCTGTGCTCCGGAGTAGGGCACCGGCATGCGGTACACCTTCGCAGAGTCAAAAAGTCGGGTGACATGCTCTTTGAGGCGGAAGATGGCGGAACCGGACGATGGCCGGTAGCAACGGATCCCCTCGAAGACGGCCGAGCCGTAGTGCACGACGTGGGAAAGGATATGAATCCGCGCCTCATCCCAGGGGACCAGGTTGCCGTTCATCCAGATCTTGTCAGCTTTCTCCATCGTCGTGCGCTCCGCAGTATGACTTTTAAAACTATCGGTAACTCTCCATGATGTCAACGTTCATCTACGGTCACCGGACTCACGCCTAGATCGCCCCACATCAGCTGGACGCCGGCTACGGCCAGAATTCCGGCGGTCTCGGCGCGCAGCGTGCGCGGACCGGCGACCACGGGCTCGAAGCCACAGGCACCGGCTTCCTGCTCCTCCCCGACATCCCAGCCTCCTTCCGGTCCCACAGCAATCACCCAGTCCCGGGAAGCAGATTCCTGGAGCCAGTCCCGAAATCCCCTCGAGGCATGCGGGTGCAGCAAGGCTCTGCGCCCTTTCCCGGCCCATTGGTCCCATACTTCAGACGCGGCCAGCGGCGCATGGATTTCGGGGACCTGCGCACGGCCACACTGGCGGCAGGCCTCACGGGCGATCTTTTCCCAGCGCTCCTGGCGGGCCCCGGTACGGCGCGTCTCCGGCGGAGAGCGCCGTGAACGCACCGGCACGATTTCAGCCACTCCGGCCTCGGTGGCCTTCTCGATCAACCAATCCATCTTTGCCAGCCTCGGTAGCCCCTGCAGCAGCACCACCCGGGCCTGATCGGGGTCCGCACTGGGGTGGCGCGAGGGACCTACTCCCAGCCGGACGTACCGCCGGGCCGTTTCAAGGATGTGCGCCGGATACTCGTGTCCCCTTCCGTCGAACAGAACAACCCGATCACCGACATCCAGGCGCAGCACTCGCACGAGGTGATCCCTCTCGGGACCGGAGAGCCGCGCCTCTCCTCCCGACAGGGCCTGCGGCTCGACGTAGAAACGGGGCAGCATCATCGCACAGCCGTCCCGGGCCCAAATCTCAGCGCCCGGACGATCGCATTAACTGAAAAGGTTCTTGACCTTCTCGAGGAGGCTCTTGTCCGGAGAGCGGACATCTTCCTGTCCCGCTTCGGCCAGTTGCTCCAGGAGCTCACGTTGCCTCTTGCTGATGTGGGTCGGGGTATGGACGACCACCGTGACGTACAGCTCCCCGGATCCGCGTCCGTTGACCTGTGGCACGCCTCTGCCTCTCAGGCGGAACACGGTTCCGCCCTGGGTGGCGGCCGGTACGCGCAGGGGCTCGGGGCCCTTCAACGTGGGGACCTGGATCTGAGTGCCCAGGGCCGCCTGCGAGTATGACACCGGGATCTGACAGTGCAGATCATTGCCGTCCCGCTGGAAGAATTCGTGATCCCGGACATGCAACACCACGTACAGGTCACCGGCGGATCCTCCGGCTTCCCCGGCCTCTCCCTCTCCCTCCAACCGCAGGCGGTTGCCTGTGTCCACACCCGGGGGAATGCGCACGCTGAGGGTACGCTCCTGTTGCACGCGGCCGTGCCCGGCACAGCCGGTGCACTCGCGAAGGATGACCTTGCCCTTCCCGCGACACTGGTCGCAGGTCCGTGCCAGACGGAAGAAGCCTTGCTGGAAAACCACCTGGCCCTGCCCGCCACAGCGCGGGCATTCGCGCACGTCGCCGGGCTTCTGATAACCGCGTCCGGCGCATTTCGTACAGGCTTCCAGCCGGGGCACGCGTATCTGTGCCTCAGTTCCGAACATCGCGTCTCGAAAATCGATCTCCAGGTCGGTGCGCAGGTCCGCACCGGCGCGCACACCGCTGCGCCGGCGCCGGCCACCGCCGAACAAGTCGCCCAGGCCAAACAGATCACCGAGGATGTCGGAGAAGTCGCCGAAGATCTCGCTGTCGAAACCGGTGAACGGTGTGCCGCCCACGCCGCGGTGTCCGAATTGATCGTATCGGCTGCGCCGCTCAGGGTCACTGAGCACGCTATAAGCCTCTGAAGCCAGTTTGAACTGCTCTTCGGCCTGGTTGCTTCCGGGATTCTTGTCGGGGTGGTGCTTTACCGCGAGGCGGCGGTATGCCTTCTTGATCTCGGACAGATCAGCTTCTCGGCTGACTCCGAGAATGTCGTAGTAATCCTGCTTGCCCTTCAACGCTTCTCCTGCCCCTTCGCCCCCTCACGAAGCAGGCCCGCTCTCCGGCGCTCACGATTCTTTGTCCTCTCCGGCGCCGACCGCTGCCCCCTCCGGCTCATCTTCGGGAGCCTTGAACTTGGTGGGATCGTAGAGGATGACTTCGGTAAGGATCTGGGAGGCCTCGGCCAACTTCTCCAGGGACTTGGTGCTCTCCGAGAGGCTTGAACCTTCGAGGGCGCGGCGGGCGTTCTCGAGGATACGCTGGACCATCTTGCGCTTGGCCTCGTCGAGGTTCTTGCCGAACTCTGCAAACGTCCGCTCGTTCGACTCCAGAAGTCCCTCGAGGCGGGCCTGGATGCGGTTTAGCTCGGAGCGCTTACGGTCACCCTCGGAGTGCTTGTTCGCGTCCGTGATAATCTCATTGATTTCCTTCTCGGTCAAGCCGCTCGAAGGAGATACGACGATCTTCTGCTCCTGCCCGGTGGTCTTGTCCTTGGCCGACACATTGACGATACCGTTGGAGTCGATGTCAAACATGACCTCAACCTGCGGCACTCCCTTGGGAGCCGGAGGAATGCCGATCAACTCGAAACGCCCCAGAGTCTTGTTGTAGGCCGCCACCTCGCGCTCACCCTGCAGCACGTTGATTTCAACCTGGGCCTGGTTGTCTGTGACCGTCGTGAAGACCTTGGATTTCTTCGTGGGGATCGTCGAGTTGCGTTCGATGAGCTTGGTAAACATGCCTCCGCGCGTCTCGATACCCAGGGAAAGAGGCGTGACGTCGAGCAAAACCAGTTCTTTGACATCGCCGCGCAGGATGCCTCCCTGAATGGCGGCGCCCACGCCAACTACCTCATCGGGATTCTTGTCGCGGCTTGGCTCACGACCGAAAATGTCGCTCACAAGCTGCACGATCTTGGGCATCCGGGTCATACCGCCGACCAGGAGAACCTCGTCAACCTCCTGGGCCTTGAGCCCCGCGCACTCCAGGGCCTCCAGGCACGGATGCTTGCAACGCTCCACGAGATCGTGGACCAATTCCTCCAGCTTGGCGCGGGTCAGAGAACAGTTGAGGTGCCGCGGGCCCTTGTCATCAGCGGAGATGAACGGCAGGTTCACCTCCGACTTGGATTCGGAGGAGAGCTCACACTTGGACTTCTCCGCCGCCTCCTTGAGCCTCTGCATGGCGAGTCGATCGCCGTGCAGATCGACACCGGTCTGGGTTTGAAACTCGGACGCCAACCAGTCGACGACCCGCTGGTCAAAATCCTCACCGCCCAGGAAGGTGTCTCCAGATGTCGCCTTGACCTCGAACACGCCGTCACCCAGTTGCAGGATGGAGATATCGAACG
>CBEVTG010000014.1:0-12446 GCA_965552745.1 uncultured bacterium | reverse complement strand
GGCAACCACAACTTCAAGGCAGGGTATGAGTTCCTGGCGGAGGACTACGAGTCAACCGTGGACTATCGCCCCATACTCTATCTCATCCCACCACCTGACCGGCCAAACGAGACCGGTAGTCAGGTGTTCGCAATCTACGAATCACCTGTGGTGGACGCCGAAGCCACGAGCGATTCGATCGGGCTCTACGTTCAGGACACCTGGAGAATCAGGCCCAACCTGACTTTGAATATCGGCGTTCGTATCGACCATCAGCGCACCCAAGCACCGGGCCAAACACCGTTCGATCCCGCCGCCGAACGGGCGGAATTCAACGAGCTGGCTGCGGTTGTCTACAGCAACTTCGAGGATAGCACTCAGTGGCAGGCCACGGGCGGCGTTTTCAGGGGCTGTTCGGGGCTGATGGATTGCGAGGAGGTGCAAGCCGAACCGGGGCTGCGCCCGTGCGACATCGCGGGCCCGAATGGCGGGCCGCCGGACGGATTCTGCGATCGCTGGGATCGCACCGCCGTCTCGCGCCCGCTCTCGCGCCACGAGGCGGAGCAGGGCACATCCCCGTTCTTCACCCAGGATGAAACAGATTTCTTCATCGCGCCGTGCGGCTCGCCGGAGCGCTACGGTACCTGCCGCGGTGACGAGGATTTCGATAATTCAAATACCAACCTGGCGCCGCGCATCTCCGTCGCGTACGATCCGTTCGCGGACGGCAAGACCAAGCTCTTCGCGAGCTGGGGCCGCTACTACGACCGGCTTTTCCTGGCGACGGTCACTCCGGAGCAAGATCAGGATTTCGCATTTAGAGACTTCTCAGCCGGGTTTTCCAACCCTGTGCAGAGAAACTTCCACACGTATACCATCGAACGCGATCTGAAAACTCCGTTCACGGACAATTTCACAATGGGGTTCGAACGGGAGCTGACGCCGGAGTTCTCCATCTCCGCGACCTATATCCGCAACAAAGGCCGGGATCAGATCCAGACCCGTGACATCAACCATTTCACCGTCGACACAAACAATGACGGATTTCCGGACGACGAGTTCGGCTCGAGTCAGCACGACGTCGGGGCCGACGGCTTCCCAGACTTGCACGTGGTCAATCCTTTCTGGGGAGTCATCAATCATCTCGACAACTTCAATACCTCGGATTACCGGGCGCTCGAGATCAATCTGACGAAACGGATGCACCATAACTGGCTGTTTGATGCGTCGTATGCCTACTCGGAGGCCACAGGAAATGCCGAGGCATTCGTATCGAGCCTGGGAGGCGACGTCTCGCAGGTCGAGCAGGAGTTCGGCTTCCTCTCTTTCGATCAGCGCCACGTCGTGAAGTTCAGCGCCGTCGCCCACTTCCCGAAGCAGATACAGCTCGGGACACGGATCACCTGGGTCTCCGGCCTGCCATTCTCGCTCGAGCGTACAGGAGTCGCGTTCGATTTCCAGGGAAACCCGATCTTCCGGACGATCTTTCCCACCGGGCAGCGCAACGACCAGCGCAATAACGGGAACTGGCTGATCGATGTGAATCTGATCAAAGACTTCAGGATGGGGGGCATGAATGCCGGAGTCGAATTCACGGTTACGAACCTGCTGAACAGTGATGATCTGACAATTTTTGCGATCAACGATTTTGCCGTGGCGAACCAGCTCTCTTCCGTCCGCCGGTTCGGGCGACGGTTCCAGCTTGGCTTCAGGATGAACTTCTGAGCCCAGAACTCGCGGACAACCTCCCGCCATTTGTCACGCTATCGCAAGATTCTGACGATCATAGCGCGTGATCCGCAAAGCACGGAATTCGATCTCCACGGACGGGATTGAAGTTTGCTGGCAAGTCGAGGCTCATCAGGCAGGTCGGATGGGGCTCAGGTCGAACGGGCTGAGGCGCTCATCCGGAGCGAAGACATCGGTCTCGTGAGCGGCGATGTCGTGTGCGGTGATGACGCCTTGCTTTGAGAAGCCTTCAGTAGGCACGATGCGCAGCTCGGCGACACGCCCTCCTCCCGCAAACAGGATCCACCCGATTCTCTCCTTTGAAAGGTTGCTCGTCATGTAAAGGACGGCAGGGGAGACGAGCGCCGGATCGAGCTTTTCCCGCCACTCGCCCATGGCCGGCAGGTCGTCGGTCATGCGCGTGGCCGCGACCGGCACCAGGGCCCAGACCCGGATGCCGTATTTCTTTCCTTCGAGCGTCAGGCAGCGCGTAAACCCCGCGATCCCGGCCTTGGCCGCGCCGTAATTCGTCTGTCCGAAGTTTCCCAGCATACCGGATGTCGAGGATGTGTTCACGATCACGCCTCCCTCTCCACGCTCCTTGAGGTGCTGGAACATGGGGCGGGACACGCAGTAGGTGCCCCGGAGATGGACGGCGATCACCGCATCCCAGTCCTGTTCCTCGAGCCTGCCGAGAGTGCGATCCCGCAGGATGCCGGCGTTGTTGATCAGAATGTCGGCCTTGCCGAAAGCGTCGATGGCAGATTGCAAAATGGCCCGCCCGCCCTCGGCCGTCGTCACCGAGTCGTAGCTGGTCACCGCCCGGCCCTCCGCGGCGCGGATCTCCTCGACTACCCGATCGGCCGCGGCGCTGCCCTTGCCTGTGCCGGCCCGATCTCCCCCCAGATCGTTCACCAGAATGGCCGCGCCCTCGCTCGCCAGCAGCCGCGCATGCTCGCGCCCCAGCCCGCCACCGGCGCCCGTGATGATCGCCACCTTGCCGTCGAGCAATCCCACAAAAACCTCCTCCGAGCCCTCACTCTCCGGTTGTAGACACAGGCCAGAAAGCATGTGCAGTCCCAGCGGCTCCCATAGCGGGAGCTGAAGCCGCACGGATTATAGCTGCTGGGAGAATGACCTGAATAATCGAATCCGGGGTGACAGCGGTCCGTGCCTCAGCCGCGCAGAGCGCGGCCGAGGAAGCGGTTGAGGACATGGCTGCGGGGAAGGAATGAGAGGATGGGAGGACGACGAGCTCCCATCTCCAGAAGGTACAGGCTGATGCGGCTGTGGCCCGGGCTGAGCTCCCGGCCGCGTGAAAACTCACGGTAAGCCTGTGCCCGGTCGCCGCACGCCAGATAAACCTCTCCGAGGTTGCACAGCAGGTCGGCGCTGTAGAACGCTTTCTCGACCGCTTTCTGGCACATCTTCAAACCGGACTCCAGCCGCTTCCGCGCCAGCGCCATCGTGTAGCCGCAGTACGACATGACACGCGGCGAGGGCTCTCCCAGATCTCGTTGTTCCAGGGCAAGAGCGTATTCAAAACAGCCCGCAGCATCCTCCAGCCGGCGCATGGTGAGAAACTTCACCCCCATGTGGATGAGTCGTTGAGCTTCTTTCATTGTGATCCCCCAGGAGCGTGGTCTAACTATAAATATAGGGCAGTGGAACGGCAGGGCAACGGATCGCATGTGGACACGAGGGGCTGTGGCGTACCAAAGTTGGTCAAACGAGAGTCTGTGTGCGCGGTGTGTCCTGAAAATGGCCAGATGGAATGAAAGATCTGGCAGGCGTGGGGTCTCACACGTGTTCGTCGATCCTGAGCACTACCTTGCCGAAGGCGCCCTGCTCCATCGCCTCGTGGGCGGCGGCGCATTTCTCCAGCGGAAAGCGCTGGCCGATCTTGTGATGCAGTTTCCCCTCCTCGAGCCAGCGCGTGATGTCGGCCGTTGCCTGCCGCTTCGACTCCTCGGGCATCAGGAACACCAGCTCGCAGTGCACGGTCACGTTCTTGTAGGCGAACTGGTAGAAGGGGAGGGTTGGCTCCAGCACGGCATCTGAGGCGTACGATGAAAGCACGCCGTTCGTCTTGAGTGCGTCCAGGCTGGTTTTCAGGTTTCCCCCGAACTCCACATCCACGACGCGATCCACCCCGGCGCCGCCGGTGATGTCGCGCACGCGCTCCGCCACATCCTCTATCTTGTAATTAATAATGTGGTCCGCGCAGCACTCGGTGGCCCGGGAGGCCTTCTCCTCGCAGCTCACGGTGGTGATCACCCGGGCGCCGCCCAGCTTGGCGAACTGCACGGCGTAACTGCCGACGCAGCCGGCCCCTCCGGTGACCAGGATCGTCTGCCCGTCCACCGGCCCGTCGGAATAAACGCAGCGGTGAGCGGTCATGGCGGGGATGCCGAGGCCGGCCCCGTGCTCGAATTCAGCCCTGTCAGGAAGTCGGACGGCGCGTGCAGCGGGCACCGTCACGAACTCGGCCGAGGTGCCGGAGGGCCGGTTCCACTGGGCCTCGTAGACCCAGACCCGTTCCCCTTTCCGGGAGCCCGCAACCCCATCGCCCACAGCGTCAATGACCCCGGCTCCGTCAAACCCCGGAACCACGCGCGAGGCGTCCAGGGCTCCACGCGCTCCGCGCCGGCGCTTGATATCGACGGGATTGACCCCCGACACCGAGAGGTGTACACGCACCTCTCCGGCCGCGGGCTCGGGAATCGGGGCTTCACCCAGCATCAGAACCTCCGAGGCCGGTCCGAACTTTTCATACAAGACAATCTTCACGGGATCACCTGCTCCTGTCTGTCACTTGAGACGGCGTGCACGAAAAGACTCACTGCCGCTGTTGGACAAGCGGTCTCGATCCGGACAGATTCCGTTGATTTCAGCTGCTCACCATCATAATAACTGGCCATCAGCTGGGAGTAAAACGTCGCCCGGGGTGCCCGGGAGGGTGGCCGTGGGTCGCAAACAGCGCTTCAACTTGGAGGACGGCCCCGGTAGAATGCCGACCATGAGCAGGACGTTCGGCAACTCCGGCGGCGAGCTGGCGATCCTTCTGACCGGAGGAGGCGCGCGTGCCGCCTACCAGGTAGGGCTGCTGCGCTGCCTGGCACGCCACTGGCCCGACCTGCGGGTGCCGATCATCACGGGTGTGTCGGCCGGCGCCATCAACGCGGCCTACCTGGCGGCCCGCACCGAAGGGTTCGCGGAGAAGGTCGACGGTCTGAGCGAGCTGTGGCAAAACCTGACGATGGAAAAGGTCTTTCGTACGGACTCGTTCTCGCTGATCGGTAACGGCCTGCGTCTTGGCAGCATGCTCCTGTCGGGTGGCACAGTCACCCGGCAGCGGCCGCACAGCCTGGTTGACACGACGCCGCTGCGCGCGCTCCTGGAGCGTGCCCTGAACTCCGAAAAAGGTCGCCTGCCCGGCATCGCCGAGAATCTGAAGCGGGATCGTCTCAGAGCGGTGGCCCTGACCACGTCGAGCTACTCAACCGGGCAGTCGATCAGCTGGGTTCAGGGAGGGGGCATCGCCCTGTGGGACCGGGCGCACCGTCGGGCGGCGCTACGCGATCTCGATGTCTCTCACATCATGGCTTCCGCGGCGTTGCCGATCTTCTTTCCGGCCATTCAGATCGAGGGGCGCTGGTACGGCGACGGCGGTATTCGCCTGACGGCGCCCCTTTCTCCCGCCGTCCACATGGGAGCCAACCGTATCCTGGCGATCTCCACACGTTACGGGCGCTCGAACGAGGAGGCTGACCGGCCGAGCTTCTCCGGTTACCCACCACCGGCGCAGGTCATCGGTATGCTCTACAACGCCGTCTTTCTTGATCTATTTGAGGCAGACGCGCTTCACATGCAGCGCCTCAACAAGCTAATTGAGATCCTGCCGGAAGGACGAAGCCGTCTGCTGCGGCAGGTGAAACTCCTGGCGTTGCGCCCCTCCCGCGACCTGGGTGAGCTCGCCAACGAGTATGAGGCGGTGCTGCCGGGCGGATTCCGTTTCCTCATGCGCGGCCTCGGAACCCACGAGACCCGCTCGAACGACGCTCTGAGCCTGCTCCTGTTCCACCCCGAGTACTGCTCGCGCCTCATCGAGCTCGGTGAGGCGGACGCCGAGGCTCAGCTCGACGACATTCGCGACTTGCTGGAGAGTGAATAGGGTCGGACGCGAACTGAGAAAGCGCCGGGCTCAGAGCCCGAGCACTCCCTGCTGGCCGTGGTAAAAGAGACCGGCCAGGGCGCCGGTCATCAGCGTCGCGAGGGTTGAAGCGGCGAACGCCCTGAAGCTCAGAGCCGCCAGGTCGTTGCGGCGGGCCGGAGCCAGGGCCGCGATTCCACCGACGAAAATCCCCACCGAGGCCATGTGCGTGAACCCGCACAGGGCGTACGAGAGCACGAGCAGGGTGCGCGGAGACAGGCTGCCCGCGCCGGCCAGAACGCCCAGCTCCCGGTAGGCCACGACCTCAGTCATGAGGACACGCTGGCCCAGAAGCTCTCCGGCCACCCCCACCTCCCCATTTTCCACGCCGAGGAGCCAGGCCAGGGGCGTGAATAGCCAGCCGAGGATGCGCTCCAGGCTCAGGGCTCCCCCGAGGGATCCGGCCAGTGGAGCGGTCAGCCGGGCCAGAAGCAGATCTGCTATGGCGACGACTCCCAGAACGGCGATGAGCAGCGTGGCGATCCCTGCCGCCAGCTTCAACCCGTCCCAGGCTCCGGCGGCAAGCGCCGCCATGGCGTTACCGTGGCTCTCGGTCTCGGAGAGGGCGGGCAGTGTGCCCATCGTCTCCGGAGCGTCCATTTCGGGGAGCATGAGCTTGGAGGTCACCACCGCCGCGGGGATTGAGAGCACCGAGGCGGAAACCAGGTGGCCGGCAATCTGCGGAAAGCTTCCCTCCAGGAAAAACACGTACAGCGCCAGAGTTGTCGAGGCGACCGTCGACATGGCGCACGACAGGAGCGTCAGAAGCTCCGAGCGTGTCATGCGTTCGAGGTAGGGCCGAATGGTGGTGGCTGATTCCACTCCCACAAAAATGTTGGCCGATCCGGCCAGCGCCTCGGCCCCCGAGAGGCGAAGCGTGTCGCGGAACAACCGGGCGAAGAAGCGGATCACCGGCTGGATGATCCCGAGGTGGTACAGGACCGACATCAACGCGGAGAAGAAAATCACTGCGGGGAGAACCTGCGTGGCCAGGATGAACCCGATCGAAGGCTCGCCGCTCGCCGTGGTCTCTCCCGGGTTGAGCGCCAGGGGACCGAACAGGAACTCCGCGCCGGTCCGGCTCGCTCCGAGCACCAGGACGATCAGATCGTTGAGCCACAGCAGCGCCTGGCGTGCCGGATCCACCAGGAAGACGAGCCCGGCGAGGCCAAACATCAATGCTCCGGAGCCCATCACCGTGCGCCAGGGAACCGGCCGCCGGAAGCCGCCGGCCGCCCAGGCCAGCGCGCCCAGCGCCGCCAGCCCGATCAACGAGACCAGATTGAGAATGCTCATGTGGCTCGACGCAGCCCGAACAATCGGGCTAGCCTACCAGAACGAACCCGGCTGCCGCGAACTGCAAGTGTGCCACGGGTCCATCCGATCCTCGCTATACGGAACTCGTGCGACACCTAGGCTATCCCCCGGCTTGGAGCCAGTAAAACCAGATCGGACAATACTCGTTCAGAAACTTTCTGAAGGTCAGACGCCGTCCCTTGGACCCCTTGACGCGGCAGGGAGGCCGGGTTTACTCTCTGGCCGTCCAGAACCTCCATCATTGCCTATAAACCCGACCCTGCACACTCCCCGTTACGTGAACCGTGCCCTGAAAATTGAATCAATGGGAGGATTTCCAATGCGCAGCATCGACTGCAACGATCAACCCGTCCTGCTCCACAGCGGCAAGGTGGCAGCGCTGGTCATCATCTCGAGCCTGGTTCTGCTGCCGGCATGCGTGTCGAGCGGGAAATACAAGACCGCGCTCGACGACCAGAGCAACCTCGTCGACGAGCTCGATACGGTCGCCCAGCAGAGGGACGATCTGGCCAAGGAGCGGGACGCCCTGGCGCAGGAGAGAGACACCCTGGCGAGCGAGCGGGATGCCCTCGCCGCCGAGACGGCAGCGCTTGCAAGGCAGACAGAAGATCTCGAGCTCGACAAGGTAGCGCTCGAGCGGCGCGCCGAGGAGCTCGAGGCCGAAAGAATGGCGCTTGATGTCGCGCTCGATGAGAGAAGCGAGGAGCTCGCCGACATCCAGAGCACCTATGAGGGCCTGGTCAACGAGCTCCAGAGTGAGGTCGACGCCGGACAGGTCACCATCGAAAAGCTCCGCGACGGTGTGAAAGTCAACCTCGCCCAGGACATCCTGTTCGAGACCGGATCCGCCGATCTGGACGAGGACGGCCGGTCTGTGCTCCTGCGGGTGTCCTCCCAGCTCGAGGCAAACCCTTACCAGGTCATGGTCATTGGGTATACCGATAATCTGAAGATTCGGGGCAAGCTGGCGCAGCGCTACCCCACGAACTGGGAGCTCGGCGGCGCGCGGGCCGCGAGCGTCGTGCGCCTGTTCGAAGGCGCCGGAATCGCCAACAGCCGTCTCCTGTCGGTTTCGTACGGGGAGAACAGTCCCGTCGCACCCAACGACACCCCCGAAGGCCGGCAGAAGAACCGCCGCATCGAGATCCGCCTGAGGCCGATCGAAGCCGAAGAGTGATCAGAACCGTCCGGGATCGAACGGCGTGAGATCGGTTGCGCTCGTTCCTTCGGTGATCAGCTGTGCGACCGCGTGCGCGGTAGCGGGCGCCAGCGTGATCCCGAGCATCTGGTGGCCGGTGGCGACGTAGACGTTTTCGAGACCGGGAGCGAGGCCGATCGCCGGTAAGCCGTCGGGCAGCACCGGTCGCATCCCGGCCCACTCCTCCCCGGCGTCGCTGTCGAAGATGCCGGGAAGATAACGCTCGGCCGCCCGCCGGATCGCGGCCACCCTGCGCGGATCCAGCCGCGTGTTGATCCCCGAAAACTCCATCGTGCCGCCGATCCGCAGCGCGCCGTTGTACGGAGTGCAGGCGGCCTCCGGGTTCTCGAAGTGGATCGGATGGTTGACACAAATTGTTGGGGCCTGCAGCGTGATGCTGTATCCCTTCCCGGCCTGAATCGGCAGGCGGAACCCGCACTCTCGCGCCAGGACTTCGGACCAGGCGCCCGCCGCGATCAGGAATCGACCCGCCTCGACGGTGCCTTCGTTTGTGACGACGGCAGTGATCCGATCTCGCCGGCGCTCCACCGATAACACTTCTACCCCGGATCGGATCCTCACCCCACGGTTAGCCAGGTGTGCTGCAACTCCGGCGCACAACGTCTCGGGCCGCACGTGCCGCTCCTCGGCGTAGAGCAGTCCTCCTGAGACCGCAGGCGACAGCGCTGGCTCGAGCGCGCGTGCCTCCTGCGCCATCAGGCGCTCCGGTCGCTCATATCCCACGCGGGCCAGCTCGTCGAACTCTTCGTACGCACGATCGACCGCAGACTCATTGACCGACACCATCAGGAGCCGCGAGCGGTGCATCTCGAACGCCACTCCCTCACGCGACAGAGCTTCGTAATGGTCAAGGGTCGTCCGGTTGAGGGAGGCGAGCGCGGCAATCCCGTGCTCGTAATCGGTGCTGTTGCACCGGCGCCAGAAGTGCCACAGCCACCCTGCCAGCCGGAGCAGCGCGGCCGGGTGGAAATACAGCGGGCAGTCTCCCCTCAGCATCCAGCGGATCGAGGTTCGGACTAGGCCGGGTGCTGCGAGCGGATCGGAGAGGCCCGGTACGATCCAGCCCAGGTTTCCCTTCGAGCAGGCCGCTCCCGGCTCGCCGCGCTCCAGGACCGTGACCGATTCCCCGCGCCGGGATAGCTCCAGCGCCGAGAGAAGCCCCACGACCCCGCCTCCGATGACGACCGTTTTGCCCATAGGATTGAGCAAAATCGTATCAAACCGGCCTTCGAATTGCCTGCAGCCCGCCGGCAGGCGGATCGGGTGGACTGCCGCAAGCCACGTGAGCCTGACAAATGGGTACGTGTTGGTGCACAATACTCCGGGTCAAATAAGTCAGGCGGTCGCCAGGCCCCCGCATCTCGGTGCCGATAATCAAGGACTGTCAAACGTGATCGGCCGTACCCTTTCCCATTTTCGGATCGTCGAGAAGATCGGTGAGGGAGGGATGGGTGTGGTCTACCGTGCCGAAGACACGAGGCTCCAGCGCCCGGTGGCGCTCAAGGTCTTGCCACCCGAGCTCGTCGGCGACGAGGAACGCCGCAAACGTTTTCTGCGCGAGGCCCGCGCCGCCGCAGCTGTCACCCATCCGAACATCGCCACGATCTACCACGTCGATGAGGCCGACGGGATGGTCTTCATTGCCATGGAGCTGATCGACGGAAGAACGCTGCGTGAAATGATCGGCGGCCGGCCCATGCCGCTTATCGATGCACTGCGCATTGCCACCGGCGTGGCCGAGGGACTGGCGCGGGCTCACAAGGCGGGCGTCGTTCACCGCGATCTCAAACCGGACAATGTCATCATCAGCGCAGATGGCAGTCCCAAGATTCTCGACTTTGGCCTCGCCAAAATGCTGGAGGGAGGATCGGGAGATCCCGGAGGTGTTTCAAGCCAGGCCGGCACGTTCACGGATGAGATGACGAGGGAGGGGAAAATCTTCGGAACTCCGGCCTACATGTCCCCCGAGCAGGCCAGGGGAAAGCCGGTTGATGAGCGATCCGACATCTTTTCGTTCGGGACGACACTCTACGAGATGGTCACGGGAAGATCGCCGTTCATGGCTGAGACGAAGACGGATGTACTGAGCGCCATCCTGCGAGAGAGGCCGGAGCCTCCCTCCGTAAAGAACCCGAAAATCCCACAGGAGCTGGATCTATTCATAGCGGCCTGCCTCGAAAAGGATCCGGGAGACCGGTACCAGCACTCGTTGCAGCTGGCTGTCGAGCTGAGGAAGCTGGAGCGCATGGTGGCGCTGCCCGCACCGATCAACCTCACTCTGAGCAGTGCTTTCAAAGCGGTCCAGGCGGAGAGCAAGAAAAGACAGAACCGCGCTCTCGTCGCCTCGGTCACCATGTTCATCGCCGCGCTCTGCCTTCTGGTGGGCTGGCTGGTCTGGATCGACGTGGGCGGCGTTCGTGCCCGACTCTTTGGCTCAGGAAATCCCGGCCGCATCGAATCGCTGGCTGTCCTGCCACTCGAGAACCTCTCCGGCGATCCGGCGCAGGACTATTTTGCCGACGGAATGACAGAGGCGCTGATCACCGATCTCTCCAAAATCGGTGCGCTGAAAGTGATCTCGCGCACATCTGCCATGCGTTACAAGGAGTCCGACAAGTCTTTGCCGCAGATCGCGCGGGAGCTGGGTGTCCACGCCGTCATCGAAGGATCGGTGCTGCACGTGGGAGATCAGGTGCGCATCACCGCCCAGTTGATTGAAGCTGCCACCGATGAGCACCTGTGGGCGGAGAGCTACGAGCGCGAGCTGAGCGATATCCTGCGTCTGCAGGGTGAGATTGCGCGATCCATTGCCGAGGAAATCAAGATCAAGCTCACGGATCAGCAACATACGGATCTACAGAGTGTAGGTGCAGTGAACCCCGTTGCCTACGAGAGCTACCTCAGGGGGCGCTACTATGCAAATAAAGGGAAGGAAGAGGGACTGAGAAGGAGTATCCACTACTACAAACAGGCTATCAAGGAAGATGCGGAGTTCGCGTTGGCCTTCGCAGGCCTGGCCGATTCGTATTTCTTGCTCTCGACCTGGTATCTACCTCCGAAGGAGGCCATGCCACAAGCAAAAATGGCAGCGCTGAAAGCCCTGGAGCACAATGAGATGCTCGCTGAATCTCACACTGCGATGGGCAACGTGCACCTCTACTATGACTGGAATTGGTTAGCTGCTGAGAGAGAATTCAAACGAGCGCTCGAACTGAATCCAAATGAGACCGGAGCACACTTAGGGTATGCCGCCTACTTCTTAGCCATGGACAGGACCGAAGAAGGCATTGCAGAGATCCACCGTGCTCTCGAGCTTGACCCCCTCACGCTGAACTGGAGAGGGGGATGGTTACTGTTTCTCGCACGGGAGTATGAACGGGCAGGCCAGCACATGCGGGAGTTGCTGGAGTTCGAACCTGACTATGCCTTTGCGCATGCTCTGCTGGGACTTATTTATGAGCAGGAGGGCAGGAGCTCTGAGGCACTGGAAGCATTCCAGAGGGCAAGAAACCTGGAGGACAGTCCCTTCTTCGTCATTTACGACGCATACGGCCATGCGATGCTGGGACAGAGAGGCGAAGCAGAGAGGATACTGCAGGAGGTAAAAAGGATTTCGCAAGAGCGCTATGTCTGTGGTTATGAAGTAGGGATGGTTTATGCAAACCTGGGGGAAATTGAACAGGCGTTCGAGTGGTTTGAGCAGGCCCTCGAGGACAGGGCGGATTGCTGGGTGTTTGCGCCGCCCGACCCGCGGCTGGGTAGCATACGCTCCAATCCGCGCTTCCAGGCCATGCTACGTCGAGTTGGATTCCCAGCGGACTAATTTTCGGAGCCACTATTGATCGGCTGTATCCTCTCCCATATGAAGGCCACCTGTGATTGATTTCGAGCGGTTCACCCATCTGTCTTTCGACTGCTACGGGACGCTGATCGACTGGGAGGTGGGGATCCTCGGCGCAATCCGGCCGTTCCTCGAGCGCCACGGCGTCA
>CBEVTG010000013.1:0-12516 GCA_965552745.1 uncultured bacterium | reverse complement strand
TGATCATCCGGGGTCCCCACAGCCGCACGAAGACCGGCACCAGCACCACGAACCGGAGCGCGGGGGGCAGGCGGTTATAAAGGCGCTTGATCCATGTCCAGCAGCTGCTGCGCCACCCCTGATCGTTGTAGATGGAGACGAGCAGCGTGCCTCCTGGACGAAGTCGCTTCGCCACGTTGCCGGTGGCGCGCCATAGATCTCCAGTGTGGTGCAGACTGCCCCACGCATAGACCACGTCGAACTCCCCGAGCCCTCTCAGGAACTCCTCGTCGAGGACGGAACCCTCTGCCACCACCCAGTCCGGATCTTCCGGATGGGTACGCCGCCGGATCTCCCGCGTGCAGGCGACCGACTGAGGATCGTAGTCAAAGGAAACCACGCGGGCGCCTAGGCGACGCGCCGCCAGACTGAACAGGCCGCTGCCGCAACCCACATCCAGAAACCGCGTGCCGTTCCACGTCACGCCGTCCAGAGTTCGCGTGAGCGAGCGCTGCGCCGCGCTGATCCGGTCATCGCTGAGCGATGCCAGAAACCGCCTCCAATTTTCGCCGAAGGCAAACCTCTGCTTATCATTCTCCCGGTTGTTCATGGGATATCCCTGGAAGGTGCGGACCTCCGCTGAACGACAGCCCCCATCATAGGATATTTTGGAGCCACCCTTACCCCGATCTTCACCCCGGAGGTGCTTGCTTTACGGCCAGCGTGACGCCATAATCGACGAGTCTGGATGACCGTCGGCACCCCGGTACCATGCACCCCCCGCCAGCACGGATCCCGTGACGATTTCCCGGTACCTGAACCTCGCGGCGTGAGGAGCGAAGGATCCTGATCGTGTGCGGAATCGCCTGTATCCTTCACGACGACCCCCGGCAGCCCGCCGACATCGAAGTGTTGCGGCGCATGAGCGACCGCATCGCGCACCGTGGCCCGGACGCCGAGGGGTTCCATGTCCAGGGACCGGTGGCTCTGGCGAGCCGGCGGCTGGCCATCATTGACCTCGAGACCGGTAAGCAGCCCATCTCCGACGAAGAGGGCAAGATCGGGGTGGTATTCAACGGCGAGATCTACAACCACCCCCAGCTCCGTGAGGGACTGCTACAGCGGGGGCACCAGCTGCGCACCCGCACCGACACCGAGACGATCGTGCACCTGTACGAGGAGCACGGAGACGATCTCGTCCACCACCTGCGTGGCATGTTCGCGTTCGCGCTATGGGATTCACGGCGCAAGCGCCTCCTGCTGGCGCGCGACAGGCTGGGCAAGAAGCCTCTCTTCTACGCGCAGACACCGGGGGCTTTCATCGCCGCGAGCGAGATCAAGGCTCTGCATCCCTATCCCGGCCTCGACAAAACCCTCGATCCTCAAGCACTCGATCTTTACCTGACGTACGGCAGCGTGCCCGCCCCCGCTACCATCCATCGCGCGGTGCGCAAGCTTCCTCCCGCCCACCTGATGGTGGTCGAAAACGGGCGCGTGCAGATCCGGCGATACTGGCAGGTCCCCACTCGCGAGGCGCTGCCTCTCGATGAGGAGGAGTGCCGGAAGGAAATCCTGCGACACCTGCGCGACGCGGTGCGCATGCGGATGATCAGCGATGTGCCTCTCGGTGCGTTCCTGAGCGGAGGCATCGACTCATCGCTCATCGTCGCCCTCATGCAGGAGATGTCTAACAGGCCGGTGCGCACGTTCGCCATAGGCTTCCCGGAGCGCAGCTACTCGGAGCTTCCCCATGCGCGGCACGTGGCCCGGCACCTGGGCACGGAACACCACGAGTTCGTGGTCCAGCCGGATATCGTGGATCTTCTCCCCCGCCTGGCACGCGCTTATGACGAGCCGTTCGCCGACCATTCCAGTGTGCCCAGCTACTACGTGGCTCGCGAAACCCGTCGCCACGTGACCGTGGCTCTAAACGGCGATGGCGGCGACGAGGCGTTCGCGGGCTACCTGAGCTACCTGCCGGCAAAGATCTACCGCGTCACGGACACCATTCCCGGAGGCGTGCGTCGCGTCCTGGCGTCCACGTCCTCATGGATTCACCCGCTGACCGCGAGAGTGCGCACCCTGCGGCGCGCCACCAACCTCATGAGGCGAATGGCACTGCCTTCGGTGCAGCGCTACGCCGAGCCCCGCTTCTACATCACGCCACAAATGAAGCAGGAACTTTACACGCCGGAGTTCAGGCAGGCGGTTGCCGGAGTCGATCCGTTCGCTGTTGTACGCCCTTCATTCGAGCGCGATGGCGCGCCCACGCTTCTGGATCGAATGCTGGCCGCTGACATGGAGACCTACCTTCCCGACATGCTCTTGCCCAAGATGGACATCGCCAGCATGGCCAACTCGCTCGAGGCTCGTTCGCCCTTCCTCGACCACGTACTCGTAGAGTTCGCAGCGCGCATCCCGGCCCGCCTCAAGCTGCGCGGCTGGACCCTGAAATACATCCTGCGCCGCACGGCCAAGGATTTTCTGCCACCTGCCATTTTGAGCCGCGGCAAGCAGGGGTTCAGCCTCCCCGTGGATCCGTGGTTCCGCGGCAAACTCCGGGACTATCTGTCCGAGATGGTGCTCGGACCGCGGGCTCTGGGGCGCGGCTACTTTCGGGAAGAAGGCATCCGACGTCTCCTCAAGGAGCAGCAGCAGGGCATGGACCACGGCGTGCGGCTATGGGCCTTGCTGATGCTCGAACACTGGCACCGGGAGTTCGTGGACAACCCACCGCTGTGACCCCGCGTACGGTCGTGCACGTGATACCGACGCTCAACGTCGGAGGCGCCGAGAAGCAACTCTCTCTTCTCCTGCGGGAGATCGATCGCTCCCGTTTCCGTCCGCTGGTGGTCTGCACCACACGTGGAGGGCCGCTCCTGGAAGAACTCTCCCGGCACCAGGTGCCCGTCCGGGTGATCGGAAAGCTCGGCCGTTACGATCTCAGCCTGGTGTGGCGGCTCGGTCGTTGGTTGCGGCGCGAGCGGCCGGATCTCGTCCACACGTGGATGTTCACCGCCAACACCTGGGGAAGGCTGGCAGCTCTGCTGGCGCGCGTTCCGGCCCTGGTTGCCTCCGAACGCTGCGTGGACGAGTGGAAGGGGGTCCTGCACCGGGGCCTGGATCGCCTGCTGGCCACGCGGACAAACCGCGTGGTGGCCAACAGCAAGGCCGTGGCGGACTTTCTTGAGAACGTCGAACGCATTCCCGCCGAACGCATCCGGGTCGTTCACAACGGACTTGCCGAAGACGAGATGGAGAAGCTGCGACCCCGGACGGAGCAGGAAGTGGCCGCGCTTCGTCGTGCCCTGGACATCCCGCCCGGCGCAGCGGTGGTGGGTGATGTTTCGCGCATCGACGCGAAGAACGACCTGATCAGCTGGGTGGCGGTGGTCGAGCGGCTCGTGTCCCGGCACGCGAACCTCATCGCGGTGCTCGCCGGAGCTCCCGTCCTGGAGGTGGAGCACCGCTACGCTCAGCGCCTGGAGCGCGAGATAGCACGGCGCGGCCTGGATGGCCGCGTGCGGCTGCTGGGCATGCGCCGCGATCTGGAGAACGTACTGCCCGCGCTGGACCTTTTTCTGCACACTTCCGCGACGGAGGGCTTTCCGAACTCTCTGATGGAGGCGATGTCGGCGGGCGTACCGGTGGTGGCCACACGGGCGGGCGGAACTCCGGAGCTGATTGAGGACGGCACCAGCGGTTATCTGGCCGCGGTGGGAGACGTGGAGACGCTCGCTGAGAGAGCCTCCCGCCTGCTCGCGGATGCCCCGTTGCGCCGCTCTGTGGGGCGCGAGGGATCGCGGCGGGTTCGCGAACACTTCTCGCTGCGCCGCATGGTGGAGGCCACCGAGCAGATCTACGAGGAAGTGCTGGAGGAGGCGGGCAGGGCGTGAAAGGGCTGCGGATTCTGGCGTACCATCGCGTGCACCCGCAGCGCCGCGGGGCATTATGCGTCACTCCCGACGAGCTGGAACACCAGATCCGCGCGTTGCTGCGGCGGGGTGCCCGGCCCATGAGCAGCCGGGAGCTCCTGAAGTCTGTCACCTCCCGCTCGGGAGACAGCAGCGCCCCGCACGACGCCGTTGTCTCGTCCCGGGCCCGCTGGAGCGTTCCGCCACGCTTCTCGCAGGCTCCGGGCTTTTTGATTACCTTTGATGACGGCTACGCAGACATCGCGCAGCATGCCTGGCCCGTTCTCGAGCGGCTGGGAATCCCCGCCGTGGTGTTCCTCATCCACAACTGGGTCGGGCGGCGGGAACCGTTTCCCTGGGAGGCAAAGTATGTTTCACGGCCCGGCCCGGAGGATCTGCCCATGGATTGGCCGCAGGTGCGGCACCTGCAGTCGCAGGGATGCGAGTTCGGTTCCCACACGCTGGAGCATCCGGACCTGCTCGATCTCGATCCTGCGCAGCGCCGGACGGAGATAGCCGGATCCCGCCAGCAGCTCATCGATCGACTCGACGCCGACGTGCCGCTTTTTTGTTACCCGCGCGGGCATTACTCCCCCGCCCTGGCCGAAGAGGTGGAGGAGGCAGGGTACAGGGCAGCCCTGCTGACGCCACGGCGGGCCGGGCTGCCGGAGCACCGTTATTGCCTCCGGCGTGTCGGAATCTACGCCGCTGACCACGGCCTGCGCTACCGGATCAAGATCTCCCCTCTTTTCGACCTCCTCAGAGAGACGCGTTTCCGATGGACGGCTCCAAAGCCCGCCTGCTGCTTCTGAGCACCAGCACCGGCCTGGGAGGAACCGAAAAGGTTCTTACCCGCCTCGCTCTCGCCGAGCGCTCACGCTGGGAAGCGGTGGGTGTGTGCTCGCTCAAGCCTCCCGGCGTCCAGGGCAGGGTTCTCGCGCAGGAGGGGGTGCCCGTATTCACCTGCAACCTCGGTGACCGGCGGGGGCTTCTGGGCTTTGCTGCCACGCTGCGCGCTCTTCCATCCCTCCTGCGAATCGTGGGCGAGTTCCGTCCGACCGTAGTGCACGCGTTTCTGTTTCGCGCCGCCCTGCTGGCACGGCTGCCGGCGATGCTCGGACGCATGCCCCGTCTGGTGGTGTCGATCCGGCGCATGGAACGGCGCAGCCAGCTCGCGCACCTCTGCGATCGCATGACCTTCGAGAGCGTTCACGCGTTCACGTCCGTGTCCCACGCCACAGCCTGGGAGATCGCCCGCCGCTCCGGGATCCCCCGCGAACGCATCGAGTGCATTCCAAACGGCATCGAGGTTTCGGGCCCGCCCGCCAACAGTCCCGCGGTGGGTTCCTGGAGAGATCAACGCCGGCGCGAGGCCCGGCAGCGTCTCGAGGCGCTGATCGGTCCCCTGCCGAAAACGCTGATCGGCAGCGCCGGGCGCCTGGAGCCGGTCAAAGGACACCGCGTGCTCCTGCAGGCGGCCGCCCGCGTGCTGCCGCACTCTACCGGCGGCCGTGCAAATGAGGCACCGGGGATCGTGCTGGTGGGGGACGGAAGCGAGCGCCCGGCGCTCGAGAGCCTGGCCCGCGAGCCCGCCCTCACGGGACGTATTCACTTCCTGGGCGAGAGGACGGATGTGGCGGACTTGTTACCGGCTTTTGACCTTTTCGTCCTGCCGTCGCGCTCGGAGGGACTGTCGAATGCGCTCCTGGAAGCGATGGCGGAAGGAATTCCCGCCGTGGCCAGCCACGCCGGTGGAAACACCGAGGTGATCGAGCATGGCTTTTCCGGGCTTCTGTTCGAGGTCGACAACCCGGCCTCCCTCGCCGGGCACCTGGCCAAGCTCCTCAGTAACCCGGAGGGGGCTCTGCGGTTTGGGCTCCGGGGTCGGGAGCGCGTCCAGGAGGATTTCTCCCTGGAGAAGATGCTCCAGGCCTACCGAAACCTCTACGAAAGAATCCTCTTACCCCTGTAATTCGTCTGGCTCCTTCCAAACGGTCCCGGTGAGCGGTTAGAATAGGGCGCCTCGCCCATGGCCACTCCTCCCTCCATCGACACCCTCTGCGTCAACTGCATCCGGAGCCTGTCCATGGATGCCGTCGAGAAGGCCGCCTCGGGGCACCCGGGAATGCCCATGGGGGCCGCTCCCATGGGCTACGCGGTGTGGAACGATTTTCTGCGTTTCAACCCCGCCGACCCGGGCTGGCCGGACCGCGACCGCTTCATCCTGTCGGCCGGCCACGGATCGATGCTGCTCTACTCCCTTCTGCACCTGGCCGGCTACGATCTGCCGCTCTCGGAGCTCCAGAACTTTCGCCAGTGGGACAGCCGCACGCCGGGACATCCGGAGCACGGACTGACGCCCGGGGTGGAGACGACCACCGGTCCCCTCGGGCAGGGCTTCAGCAACGCCGTGGGCATGGCGATGGCCGAAGCTTTCCTGGCCGCCCGTTTCAATCGCCCCGGACACACGCTCGTTGACCATCGGACGTTCGTCATCGCCAGCGACGGCGATCTGATGGAGGGCGTCTCCTCGGAGGCGGCCTCCCTGGCCGGCCACCTGGGTCTCGGCAAGCTCATCGTGCTCTACGATGACAACCACATCACCATCGAGGGGGATACGGCGCTGGCCTTCCAGGAGGATGTCGGACGCCGCTTCGAGGCTTACGGCTGGCAGGTTCAGGGTGTCGATGACGGCAATGACCTGGCCTCTCTCCGGAAAGCGCTCGAGCACACCGTTAGCGCCCCCGGCAAGCCATCGCTCATTCGCGTGCGCACCCATATCGCCTACGGCAGCCCGAACAAGCAGGACACCGCAGGCTCGCACGGCGCGCCCCTCGGCGCCGAAGAGGTGCGTCTCACCAAGGAGAACCTCGGCTGGCCGACCGCGCCTGCGTTCCACGTCCCCGATGAGGTGCGCCAGCACATGAAGGCCCCCGGGGATCGGGGCCGAAAGCTGCAGGAGGAATGGCGCGCCCGCCGCGACGCCTACCGCGAGAAGTTCCCGGTGGAATACGAATCTTTCGAGCGCGCCTCGCGCCGGGAGCTGCCCGGGGGCTGGGACCAAGCGCTGCCTGTCTTCGAGCCGAAGGACGGCTCCATGGCCACGCGCAAGGCTTCAGAAGCGGCCATCAACGCGCTCGCCCCCCGGATACCGGAGTTTCTGGGTGGTTCGGCGGATCTCGCCCCGTCGACCAATACCCTCATCAAGGGCGCTCAGGACTTCACTGCCGGAACCCCCGGCGGACGGAATCTGCGATTCGGAGTACGCGAGCACGGCATGGGATCCATCCTCAACGGCATGGCGCTGCACGGAGGCGTGCGCCCCTACGGCGCAACGTTTCTGATCTTTTCCGACTACATGCGGCCGACGATCCGTCTCGCCGCTCTCATGAAGCTGCCGGTCATTTATGTCTTCACCCACGACAGCATCGGATTGGGAGAGGACGGCCCCACCCACCAGCCCATCGAGCAGCTCGCGGCGCTCCGCGCCATACCCGACCTGACCCTCATACGACCGGCGGACGCCCACGAGACCGTGCAGGCCTGGCGCTACGCGCTTCAGAGTGACGGCCCCGTGGCACTGGTTCTGACCCGGCAGGCGTTGCCGATCTACGAACATCGCGATCCCGCCCTCTCGGTCTCGAAAGGAGGCACCATTCTCGCCGACACCGAGGGCGTCCCCGATATCATCCTCATCGCCACGGGATCGGAGGTAGCGGTGGCCATGGAGGCGCGGGAAATCCTCGGCAAGCACGACGTGGCGGCACGAGTCGTGAGCCTTCCTTCGTGGGAGATCTTCGAGCGCCAGCCCGAGGAGTACCGCAACCGCATTTTGCCTCCGGCGGTCGGGGCGCGACTGGCCGTTGAGGCTGCAACACCGTTCGGCTGGGAACGCTGGACCGGAACGGACGGGGAGGTCATCGGACTCAACCGCTTCGGCGCCTCCGCACCCGGCAAGGTGGTGATGCAGAAACTGGGTTTTGACGCGCAGAACGTGGCCACTCGCGCGCGGGCCCTTCTCGAACGCCTCGCCCGGCCCCGTTCCGACCGCTGACACTCCGGACACGCGGTGATTCAGCTCACCCACATCACCAAAGCTTACCGCCACGATGTCGCGGCATTATTCGACATCTCGCTGTCGATCGAGAAAGGCGAATTTGTCTACCTGACCGGATCCAGCGGTGCGGGCAAGACCACGCTGCTGCGGCTCCTGTTCCGGGATCAGATCCCTTCCGAAGGGCAGATCTGGGTCGACGGCGAGAACCTGATCAGGATGGCAGCCTCGCGCATTCCCTTTCTGCGCAGGCGCATCGGAATTGTCTTCCAGGACTTCCGTCTGTTGGGACGCCGGACGGTGTTCGAGAACATCACGTTTGTGCAGAGATTTCTGGGAACGAGCACCCGCGAACAGAAGGAGAAGGCTCTGCGCGCGCTGAAGATGGTCGGCCTGGCCCACAAGATGCACGCGTTTCCTCCAGAGCTGTCGGGCGGCGAACAGCAGCGCGTGGCCATCGCCCGGGCGGTGATCAACGAGCCCGTTCTGCTGCTGGCCGACGAGCCGACCGGCAACCTGGATTCCGCCCTCTCCTATGAAATCCTCGATCTTTTCCGCGACATCAGCAGCCGGGGCACCACCGTGCTCATCGCCACCCACGACACCGATCTCCTGGAGCACCTGCCGCGGCGCGTGCTGACCCTCGAGCACGGCAGGCTCGTGGATGACCGGCGGCCGACGCCGCTGCCTGCAATGCTCTAACAGGGACTGCCGCTCAAAATGCTGAACTGGATCTATTTTGTCCGCGAGGCGCTCATCGGCCTGTGGCGCGCCCGCACCAGCACCCTGCTGACCGTGCTGACCATCGGCGTGTCGGTCTACCTGCTGGGAGGATTCCTGCTGCTGTCGGAAAATCTTTCACACCTGGGAGATGAGTGGACCCGGCAGGCCACGGTGCAGATCTTCCTCGAGGACAGCGCCGGGGAGAAAACGCGCCGGGCTATCGAGGCCGATCTGGCAGCGGATCCAGGAGTGTTCTCGTTCCGTTACCGCAGCCACGAAGAGGCATTGGAGACCTTCTCACGCGTGTTCGGCTCCCTGAGCGATCTGCCAGATTCTCTCGGTGACAATCCCTTCCCAGCCTCTTACGAGGTCACGCTGCGCAGCGAGGATCAGGGAGCCTCCACCCTGCAGACCCGCCTGGAGCGCTGGCACGAGTTCGACGGTGTCGAGGGAGCGCAGGCAGACATCGCCTGGCTGGATTCGCTGCGCAACATTGCCCGTGGCGTTCAGACAACCGGCGTTGGACTCGGACTCCTGCTGGCGGCTTCAGCCCTGTTCACCGTCATCAACGTCATCAGCCTGGCCGCCCACCTGCGCCGCGACGAGATCGAGATCATGCAGCTCGTGGGAGCCACCGCGACATGGATTGCCGGTCCTTACCTGGTGGAGGGTGCGGTGCAGGGGCTGCTGGGGGGTGCGGCCGGCCTCACGTTCCTGCAATTTTCGCTGTGGGGCGTGGAATGGGCCCAGGCCCAGGGCCCCGCCTTCCTGTCATTCACCGGAACCGTTTCGTTTCTCACGCCGGGTGCCACCACCGGGCTCCTCATCGTGTCGACGCTGATGGGATTCGCGGGCTCGGTTTTCGCAGTGAGGCGTTTCCTGCGCCTCTCCGCCTGATCACCACCCGCGTCCGCTTCCGGCCCGCCCCGGGCTGCCGGCAGAGACACACACCACAGCGGTGCGCGCTCGGCCGGAAGCAGGCTGGCCGTGCCCTCAGAACAGGTTTTGGGACGATTCAGAACTTGCGGCCGATGTAGAAAGCCGAGCTGTAACCGCTGTCCTTAATCTCCTCTGTCGCTCCCGTGAAGGGGTTGGTCTGGATGAAGGGGAGCTTCGTCGAGAAGATCCAGTTCAGATCGAAGGGACCGAAATAGAAGTTGAAGCCGACACCATACGATCCGCGGCCGTCACCGAGCTTGTTCTCTTTGCTGTTCCAGAAGTCAAAATCCCTAAAAATAGCAAACCTGGGGTCGTAGTAGCGTTTGTTCGAGTTCTGGACCACGCCGGCGTCAAAGAAAGGCCCGCAATCCGGGAACGTGCCCGGATTGCCGGGGTCGGGGTCGAGTGCCAGATCGCAAAAATCCCCGCCCCCGAACCAGGCAGCTCCGATATCCAGGAAGATCACGCCACGAATGCGGCGGATCGATCCGAACGGGAAGGCCAGCTCGTCGACGAGCGGGAAACGAATCTCGAAATTCATGAAGGAAATGTGGGTGCCGAAGAACTCCCTGAAATCGTACCCGCGCAGCGTGTTGAAACCGCCGAAGGAGAAGATCTGGTTGCTGCCACCTTTGCTGGCCGCGCCAACAAACCGGTAGGCGAACAACGACCGGCGGGTCCAGCTCCAATAGTTGCGAAAATCGAGAAGCACGTTGTGGAATGGCTCTGCCTCCACGATTTCGTTCACGCCAAACGTTTCCGTATCGCCGCTCACCACCGGCGCCCACTGGACCCGGAGGTTGTAGCGTCTCCCATGGTACGGCTCTCCGGATCGGAAGCGCGTGGTGTCACCCGTGAACCCCATTCCCACCAGCGGGAAGCGCTGATCGCTGCTGATGAACTCGAGACCCAGACCGCCGCTCGGCTGCGTCATCAGGAAGGGCAAATCCTGGCTGCGGTCGAACAGGCCGCCGGAGAACGAAATGCGATGGTAGAGCGAGAACGGATACTGATAGACGACTTCAGCACCAGTGGTGCGCTGTTCCTGTTTCCGATCGGCGCCGCCGCTTCCGTCGGCGACCAGGAAAAAATCCCGGTCATCGAAGGCATGGATAATCCAGTTGCCGCGATTCTTCAGATTGATAAAGGCGTAATCGATGTTCGTGAAGCTCGACACCGAATCGAGCCTCAGGTAGTGGCGGTAGTCCCCGAGAAGATCAGAGAACTGGATCGTCGAGCGCGAAACGAAGGTTCCGTCGTCGGCGACACCAAAGATCACCTGCGGGGTTCCGTCAACATCCCACTTCTTTTTCGCGTAACGGCTCTTTTCGGTCTCGTCTATTTTGAGCTTCAGAGGCGGTTCAAATTCTTCCGCCTCGGGTGACGGCACCGAGGTGCCCGGATCTTCCTGTTCGGGAAGCTGTGCCATCACGATCGGAGTCGATACCGGCGCCTCTTGAAACGGCAGGCGCAGCGGCACGCCAAAGTCGGGCAGTCTCACGGACACGGCGGAGCCAACCACCGTCCCCCTCAGCAGTGCCGGCGAAGCTCCCGGAGCGGGCTCGAGGAACGGGCGATAGGTCTCCGCCAGCGCGGAACGAGACGGCGCGGAGAACTCCGTGGCGCCGGCGCTGCGCGTGCTGGGCCGGCTTCCATCCTCCACACGAGCACTCGCCGTGCGCACTTCGTCCAGGAGGCGCGGCTCGGGCGGATCCGGAGGCTCGCCAGGCCGGAAAATCTGCAGAGGCTCTCCCAGAGTCATCTTGTAGATCTGGAAGCGTTGCTTGAAGTACGACACGAAAGCCAGCGTGCGGCGGCCTTTGGCGTCCACGCCGAGCTCCACCGGCGCAAAGTTGCCGACCACCACGTCCGTGTATCGGCGCACAACGCCATCCTCCAGATCGAGGCTGTAGATGTTGAAGATCCCGTCCTTCCCGTAGTCGGACGAAAAATAGACGTAGTTTCCGTCCGCGGAGAAAGACGGCTGGACGTCGTGGTTGTCGTCGAAGGTCAGCTGCGTCTTGCGCGTCGGATCGGAGGTATCGACCATGAAGAGCTTCTCGTGGGCTCCGATACGGCGGTTGTAGAGAAGCTGCTTGCCATCCGCCGACCATGCGGGATTGCTGTCGTAGAACTTGTCCTGGGTGAGGTTGCGCAGCGCTCGTGACTCGAGATCGAGCTCGAAGATATCGACCACGCCCCGCAGGTTCCCGGAAAACGCGACCCGCTTGCCGTCGGGGCTGAAGTCCGGCGAGGCGAGCTTGGCCACCTCCACGGAAATCTCGTCCAGTTTCTTTCCCGTCACGGCATGGAAGATGAACAGACGCTGGTTGCTGCCCTTGCGCGCGAAAAACGCCACGCGATCGCCATCTGGCGACCAGGCCAGATCCTTCTTGCCCTTGAGGAATTCGATGGTGATCGACTGATAGTCGGTGGTGAATCCTGGAGTCAGGTTGCGCACGACTTCACCATCCTTGGCGGAGAAGATCACCACATCGAGGTCGTCGTAGCGCGTGGTCAGGGCCGCAATCAGCTCGCCCGAGGGCGCGATGGCGGGTGAGAAGGTCGAGAAGAAGCGCCCCCGGTCCTTGGGTGCTCTGAAGGCAATCTCCTGTCCATAGTCTGCGGGTTCGTCTTTCTCGAGCAGGGCCGGCAGGTACTTCTTCCTGAGATACTTGTGGAAGCGTCGATCGAACTCATCCATCTCCCACCCGAAGGCTTCCTTGATCGCCTTTGAGACGTTGCGGCTGAGCAGGACCTTGCGGAACTCGAGCAGGAAATTTCTCAGGCCTTCCTTGCCGAACTTCTCGGTTATGAAGTCGAAGATGGCGTGCCCGTAACGGTAGGTCAGGAAGCTGAGAACATCGAGCTGCTCGACCTTCGGGAGCAGGCCGTGGACGACCGCGT
>CBEVTG010000012.1:0-12788 GCA_965552745.1 uncultured bacterium | reverse complement strand
CCTGCTGGGTGGACTGGTGGTAGCGGTCAACCTGGCCATCTACGCCCGGGTGCTGTGGGTTCGCGGGAGGACGGGTGAGGGTTCAAGCCGCGGCTCGTTTCCCGTGTTACGCGAACCAAAGCGTTCCGCGTACTCGCGGGAGTAGTGGGCGCCGAAAAGCAGCACATGCACACCGTAGTAGACCCAGAGGAGCACGACGATGAGCACTCCGGCCGGGCCGTACAGGGGCAGCCTCATGCTGTGAGAGATCAACCGGCCGATGAGGGCATTTCCAGCCGTGAACAGGAGGGTGGTCAGGATAGCCGCCCCCCAGATGTCACTCCAGGCGATCGGTGCTTCCGGAACGTGGCGGAAGATCACTGCCAGCAGCAGGGCCATGAGAACGAACGTGCCGATCGCCTGGAACAGGCCCCACACGGGAGTCGCCACGGGAAACAGGTCTCTCAGGATCGGAAACACGATCGAGTCGGCGAGGTCAATGACCAGCGTGGCCAGGACCACGGTGACCGACAGCAGGACCATGAGCATCGAGATCAGATGTTGCAACAGGGCGCGTCTCAGCCCGGGGTGCGAAGCCACGTCCCAGACATCGTTGAGCGCCGACCTGAGGTGGTAGAAGACGGCGGAGGAGAAGTAGGCCATCACCAGGAAGCCGGCGATGCCGGCCGTGGTGGCGCCCGGGGCGGCTCCTACCATGTTCACGATCGATTCTGTGGTGGCCGCCGCCGCCGGACCGGCAAAACGGTCCGCAGCCGCCACCACCTGGGCGCGTGCCTCGCTGCCGCCGAGAAGCCTGCCGATGCTCGTCAGGAGGATCAGCATCAGCGGCGCCAGGGACAGGACGGCGTAGTAGGCAATAGCCGCCGCCTTCTGTGAGGTGTCGGCCCGCCACCAGCGCTTCAACGCCGGCCACACCAGCATGGTAGAGTCCAGGAGAAACATGGCACCGGATCCGGGGCGTGTGAGATCTAATATGTACCGCCAGTGGTTCGTCAAGCCCCCGGGCCGGCTCGGCACGACATGAGAAAGAGACCGGTCCGGTTCCAGCCCAAGGAAACCGCCCTGAGGGAGGACGTGCGCGTGCTCGGCGCGCTCGTCGGGGATGTTCTGAAGGAACAGGGAGGCGCCGGACTTTTCCGCAGCGTTGAGGCGGCTCGCAGGGCAGCGATCCGCCGGCGGGAAGGCGAGGCCGGAGCCGAAGCCGCCCTGCATGGTATCGTGCACTCTCTTCCCGCGGCACAGGCCGCAGAGTTCGTGCGCGCCTTCTCGACCTATTTCCAGGTCGTCAACCTCGCCGAAAGCATTCATCGAATCCGCAGGCGCCGCGCCGTGCAGCGCTCCGGAAAACCTCCGCGCCGGGGGACGCTCGCCGACGTGGTGCAGCGGTTGCACTCCTGCGGCTGGAGCCTGCCCAGGGTACAGACGTTGCTCGATACGCTTCTGATCGAACCGGTATTCACCAGCCATCCGACGCAGGCGACTCGGCGCTCGATCCTGGAGAAGCAGCAACGCATCGCACGGCGCCTCGTAGAGAGGCTCGACCCGTCCCGCACTCCTCAGGAAGAGCGCACCGCGCTGGCCCGCATCCGGGCCGAGATCACCGCCGGCTGGCAGACGGAGGAAAACCCCGCGGTGCGGCCGTCCGTGTCGGACGAGCTCGAGAACCTGCTCTTTTACCTAGCCGACATCATTTACCGGATCGTGCCGCCCTTCTACGAGAACCTCGAAGCCGCTCTCGAGGGGACTTTCGGAAAGCGGGCGCGCACCCTGCGCATCCCAGTCCTGGTGCGCTTCTCCTCCTGGGTGGGAGGGGACATGGACGGTAACCCGAACGTCACGCCGCAGACGATCCGCTCCACGCTGTCGGCGCAGCGCGAACAGATCCTTGATCGCTATCGCCGCGAGGCAGCGGATCTCTCGAGGCAGCTGACGCAGTCGCTGTCCCGGGTGGGAGTGGATCCGAGGATTCCCGCTCGTCTGCGGCGCTACGCCAAGCTCTTTCCCGAGGAGATGCAGACCGTGCCGCCACGCCATCGCGGCATGCCCTACCGAATGCTTTTGCGGTTCGTCGCCGCGAGGCTAGAGGCCACGGCCCGCGACGCGCGGCGAGGCTATGGCGCGGCTGAGGAAATGCTGGATGATCTTAACTTGATCCAGTGCAGCCTCCGGACCAACGCCGGGACGCATGCCGGATTGTTTGCGCTCTCACGCCTGCGCCGCAGGGTGGAGACGTTCGGGTTCCATATGGCAACCCTTGACGTGCGCCAGGATGCGCGACTACACCGGCGCGCCGTGGGTCGCGGTCTCGGTGTGCGCGGGTGGACGACGCTTCCGGTGAAGGAGCGCCTGGAGCGCATCCGCCGGGCGCTGCGTGTGGGAGAGCGGCCACGCAAGAGTCATGATCCGGACCTTCGTCTGTCGCTGGAGACGTATCGTGCCGTCGCCGAGGGGAGGCGCCGCCACGGAGAACGCGCCATTGGATCCGCGATCATCAGCATGACCCAGGGGATCGATGACGTGCTCTCGGTGCTGCTTCTGGCACGCTGGGGCGGTCTGGCGAAGGGCCGGCAGGCGGTGCCGCTCGATGTGGCACCGTTGTTCGAGACCATCGCCGATCTCGAGGCGGCTCCCGCCATCCTGGAGAGCCTGTTCCAGGATCCGATCTACCGTCATCACCTGGCAGGAAGGGAAAATCGCCAGGTGGTGATGATCGGCTATTCGGACAGCAACAAGGACGGAGGGCTTGCGGCTTCACGCTGGGCGCTCCACGCGGTGCAGGAACATCTCGTGCGCAGAGCCGAGGCGGCCGGGGTGGATCTGACATTGTTCCATGGACGGGGAGGAACCATCAGCCGTGGAGGCGGCAAGACACAACGCGCCGTGATGGCGGCGCCGCGAGGGGCGGTTCAGGGGCGCCTGCGTGTCACCGAGCAGGGCGAGGTGATCCACGCCAAGTACGGTCTTCGCAGCATGGCGCTGAGAACGCTGGATCTGACGACCGGGGTCGTGGCACTGGCCACGGCTCTTCCTCCCCGGCCGAACGACAGCGAGGGAAGCTGGCGGGCTGCAATGGAGACAATCGCCGGAGCCAGCCGCAAGGCGTATCGAGCTCTGCTGTATGACGACCCGCGCGGCCTGGACTATTTTCGGCAGGCCACTCCGATCGACGTCATCGAGCGGATGCCGATCGGCTCGCGCCCTGCCTCGCGGGGCGCCCGTCGCCGCATCGAGGATCTGCGCGCCATCCCATGGGTGTTTGCCTGGACCCAGAGCCGGCACCTGCTTCCCGGCTGGTACGGCCTTGGAACCGGCCTGGAGGCGGCCGCAAAGCGGCATGGCAAGAAACTGCTCTGCGACATGGCGCGCAACTGGCGGTTCTTTCGCGCGCTTCTCGACGATGCCGAGATGGTGCTCTCGAAAGCGGATCTGGCGATCGCGGCACGGTACTCGGCGCTCGCCGACGCGAAGTCGCGGATTCTTTTCCGAGAGATTCGCGGCGAGTTCGATCGAACGGTCGGTTGGGTTCTCGAGCTCAAGGAGATCGAGACACTCCTGGATCGGGATCCGGTGCTGCAACGCTCCATCCGGTTGCGAAACCCGTACATCGATCCAATGAGCCTGCTGCAGGTCGATCTGCTCAGGCGCTGGCGTGCTTGCGGGCGTTCGAAAGGAGATCTCTTCGGTGCTCTGCAGGCGACCATCAACGGAATCGCACGGGGGCTTCAGAACACGGGCTAGAGAGAGGCCGCGGCGCTAGGTCAGTGACCCACAGGGGAGTCAGGCGGGAAAGTAATCGGGCTCATTGCCCGGCTTCCACTTGATGTTGCAGCCGATGCTCGGCTTCTGGTCGGCGGGAACGGGACGATTCTCGAGCACCGCGTCGAGTGCCTCCCGCAGATCCACGCCGGTGACCGGTATGCAGTTTCCCGGCCGGCTGTCGTCCATCTGGCCGCGGTAGGCCAAGCGGCACTCGGAATCGAACACATAGAAGTCTGGAGTGCACGCCGCGCGGTATTTCCTGGCAACCTCCTGCGAGTCGTCCAGCAGGTAGGGAAAGGTGTAGCCGGCGAGCGCCACCTCCTCGGCCATCTTCTGCGGACTGTCGTCCGGGTACTTGACGATGTCGTTGGAGTTGATGGCCACGATCGCCACGCCACGGACCTGGTAGTCACGACCCAGTGCCGCCAGACCCTGTCGCACATGTTTCACGAACGGGCAGTGGTTGCAGATGAAGGCGATCAGCAGCGCGGGCGCCCCCTTGTAGTCGTCGAGCGCCACCGTATTGCCCGCGGTGTCGGGGAGGCGAAACTCCGGGGCCTTCGTCCCCAGCATCAGCATCGTAGAAGCAGTCTCAACCATTTTCCGGCTCCTTGGCGGCGCCATAACGGTTTTCCAGGAAATAGTGGGCGTCGAGATCGATGATGCGGTTGAATTTCTCGAACTCCAGCAGATTCTCTATCCGATCGCGGGTGGTGCCCGCGCTGCGCAGATGCCCGAGAATGTCGGTTGTCGCCTTGGCGGAGGCGTAGAGGGCCGTCAGAGGGCAGACGATGAGCTGCAGGCCAATCTCGCCAAGCTCCTCCCGGTTCAGAAGCGGCGTCACCCCACCCTCCAGCATGTTGGCAACGAGCGGCGGCTCGAGCTCAGCAGCCATGGTGCGAAGCTCATCCACCGACGTCGGGGCCTCGATGAAGAGCGCGTCAGCGCCTGCTTCTTTGTAGGCGCGGCTACGGCGTATCGCCTCCTCGAGTCCTGAAACCTGCCGCGCGTCGGTGCGTGCCACGATGAAAAAATCGGAGTCTCCCCGGGCATCCACGGCAGCGCGGATCTTCAGCTCGTGTTCTTTCATTGGTATGACGCGCTTGCCACGCATGTGGCCGCACCGCTTCGGCCATAACTGGTCTTCCAGGAACATGCCTGCCGCGCCGGCGCGGATCAGTTCCTCCACGGTGCGCAGGACGTTGAGCGGATTACCGTAACCGGTGTCGGCGTCAACGATGATCGGTCGCTCGGTTGTCCGGCAGATTCGCTGCACCGACTGGATTAGCTCCGTCTGGGTGAGATAGCCGAAATCGGGAAGCCCGAGCTGCGATGCGGAGAGGCTGTAGCCCGAGATGAAAAGCACCTCAAAACCGGCCTGGGTGGCGATGCGCGCGCCCAGGGCATCGTAGATGCCGGGCATGATGATGGTGCCGTGCTCAGCGAGCAGACGATGGATGCGTGTGTCTCGAGCCATGGTGATCTCTAATGGGTGGTTGACCTCAGTTTAGGCGCATCCAGAACCGATTTGCAACCTGGGAAGATTCGGACCCGGGTCTGGAGGATTCCAGACGGAGTTTCAGAGGTCGGCCGTTTTTATCGAGGCCTGCAGGCGATCGCGCTCGGCCTCCAGAGTTTCGCTGATCTTGACCGGATAGCCGGCGGCATGCTTTTCGAGAGCCCGGATTTCGGAAGGCAGAGCGTCAAGCTGCCCGCGGACCCACTCCCGAGTCTTCCCGAGTGACGGAGTGGCCGCGGCAATGCGCCTACCGTCGCGCATGACCGGAGCCAGGAGAGCCTTGCCCTCGAGCTGCTCGCCATGACTGGCGAGGGTATCGCCCTCGATGAGTCCGTTATTCTCCCGACGGAACACCTGCTTGCGGCCGGGCAGCAGGATTTTGCGCGAGGAGAGCTTGAAGCGGGGTTGACCGGCGTACTCCACCAGCTTGTAGACGAAATCCACGTGCGGGGCGTCCCGCGAGACCGCCAGGCTCGTGCCCACGCCGAAGCCGTCCACGGGTGCATCCTCGGCCAGAAGCCGGGCGATGGCGACCTCGTCGAGATCGCTGGAGGCGAAAATCTTCACTTCGTTCAGGCCGGCCTGATCGAGCATGGCGCGGGAACGGTGGGACAGCTCCGTGAGATCGCCCGAATCGAGACGCACGGCAGCCGGTCTGTGCCGCGGGCCGAGTTCGCGAACCACTTCGATCACTTTGCGCAGGCCCTCGAGCGTGTCATACGTGTCGATCAGCAGGGCGCTGTTCGGGTACAGTGAAGCGAAGCGGTGCAGCGCCTCCTTCTCGTCATCGTGGGCCTGGATGTAGCTGTGTGCCATCGTGCCGTAAAGGGGGATTCCGTAAATCTTTCCCGCGAGGACGTTCGAGGTTCCGGTGAATCCCGCCAGGTAGCTCGCCCGGGCCACCTTGAGGGCAGCATCCGTACCGTGGGCCCGGCGCGAGGCAAAGTCGATGATGGGTCGCCCTTGCGCCGCCGTCACCATGCGCGCGGCTTTGCTGGCCACGACGGACTGGAAGTGGATCTGGTTCAGGACGTACGTCTCGATGATCTGCGCTTCGATGAGGGGCGCTTGGATCTGGATCACTGGCTCATGCGGAAACACCGGGGTCCCTTCAGGAACGGCATATACGTTGCCGCTGAACCGGAACCTGGACAGGTAATCGAGGAACTCTTCAGGAAAATCCTTTCGGCTGCGCAGGTACCCGAGTTCGTCTGCCTCGAAGCGCAGGTTCTCCAGAAAATCGAGCACGTCGGTATGCCCGCAGGCTAGAACGTAGTTCCGTGTCGGTGGCAGCTCGCGGAAGAAAAGCTCGAACACGGCACTCTCGTTCATCTCCTCGGCGACGTAGGCCCGCGCCATGGTCAGCTCATAGAGATCGACGAACAGTGTGAGGTGAGCCAGATCGATGTGGGACTGCTTGCTCATGAGTGCTCGTGCTCGATGATGGCGCCGGCGACTTTCATTGCCTCGAGCGCCCGGTTCCCGGCACCGGCCTCTACGGCACGCGTGGCCGGTTCGATCAGATGAGTTTCGAACCCCGCGCGGCGTGCGTCGAGAACGGTCGCCTTCACGCAGTAATCGAGGGCCAGGCCTCCCACCCACACCCTTTGCACTTCCCTGGCGCGCAGGCGTTCCGCCAACCCGGTTCCGTCAAAGGCCGAGTAGGCTTCCCTTTCGGGGTCGGTTCCCTTACTGAGGATGACGGTTCCGGCTGGCAGCCGCAGGCTGGAATGAAAGGCGGCCCCTTCGGTGTCCTGGACACAGTGCGGCGGCCAGGGGCCTCCGCGCTCCCTGAAGCTCGAGTGATCCGGCGGATGCCAGTCGCGGGAGATGACGATGAGCGCTCCGTCGTGCTCGGCCGCCTCGATCCATCGGTTCAGCTCCGGAAGGATCGGATCCGCGTCCGCGACGGCGAGCGCCCCTCCCGGGCAAAAATCATTCTGCACGTCCACGACGATCAGGGCGTCCGCAGGTGAAAGTGTGATGAGCATGGAGCCCCGGGCGCTATGCCCCGCGTCCGCTCAGCGCCTTGCGCTTTTCCTCGAGGGTTTCCATGAGAAGGTTGAACGGCTTGACGAACTTGTCGATACCCTCTTCCACCAGGTCGGCCGTTACCTGATCGATGTTGATGCCGATCGAGGTCAGGTGTTTGAGAACCCGGCGCTCGTCTTCGAGATCTCGCCCGACCGTGTCTTCGATCCTGCCATGATCGCGGAACGCGTCCACCGTCTCGTCGGGCATGGTGTTGACGGTGTGAGGCCCGATCAGTGCTTCGACGTATTTGACGTCCGATTCGGCCGGATCCTTGGTGGAGGTGCTGGCCCACAGCGGTTTCTGGTAGCGCGCGCCTGCGGCCTGTAGCTTCTGCCACCGCTCGCCGGCATGCAGGTCCTTCCATAGCTGGTAAGCCAGCTTGGCGTTGGCGATTGCCGTGCGGCCTCGAACCTCACCGGCCCGGGCGCCTTGGTCGCCGCCCCCACGGATCATTTCGTCCAGCATCTTGTCCACCTTGACGTCGATACGGCTCAGGAAGAAGCTCGCCACGGAGGCGACGTTCTTCAGCGGCTCGCCCCGATCGCGGCGTCGCTCCATGGCCCGGAAATACGCCTCGATAACCTGGCGGTGAGTCTCGATGGCAAACAACAGGGTGATGTTGATGTTGATACCACGTGCCAGGCACTCCTCGATGGCGGGAGTTCCCTCGACGGTGCCGGGAATCTTAATGAGGACGTTGGGTCTTTGCACCGCCTTCCAGAGTCGTTGTGCTTCGTCGATCGTGCCCTTCGTGTCACGGGCGAGATGGGGGGAGACCTCCAGGCTCACGAAACCATCGGCGCCGTCGGTACGATCGTAGACGGGCCGCAGAATGTCGGCGGCTCCCCGGATGTCTTCGATGGCCAGGGCTTCGTAGATAGTGGTGGCGGACGTATCCCGATCCGCCAGTGCGCGGATCTGGGCGTCGTAGGCGTCACCCGATGTCATGGCGTTCTTGAAGATGGCCGGGTTTGAGGTCACGCCGGTCACTCCGTCCTCATCGATCAGCTTCTTGAGGATGCCCTGCTGGAGCATCGGTCGGGCCAGGTTGTCGAGCCACACGCTCTGTCCGTGCTCGGAGAGCTGGACCAGTGGGTTCTTGCTCATCAAATCACCTCCGTGCCGTTCGCGTCATTTTTCAAATCAGTCTGCCGTCGAGATGCGCTCCGCCTCCGTGGACCCTTTGCAGGCAGGTTCACGACTTCCGGGGCCGGTGGACGTGGGTGCTCTGGCCGAAGAACACCTCCGCCGATTCCATGATGGTCTCGGATAGCGTCGGGTGAGGGTGAACCGACAGCTTGACGTCGGTGGCGAGCGCCGCCATCTCCACGGCCAGCACTCCCTCAGCGATCATCTCTCCCGCGCCGCTGCCGGTGATGCCGACGCCCAGGACGCGTTCCGTCTCCGGATCCACGAGCAGCTTGGTCACGCCCTCCGTGAGATCCATGCAGAGAGCGCGGCCCGAAGCGGCCCACGGGAAGCGCGCAACCTCCACTTTGCGCCCCTGCCGCTTCGCTTCCTCTTCCGTGAGTCCGCACCAGGCGATCTCCGGCTCGGTGAACACCACGGCCGGGATGGCAGCCGGCGCGAACGCAACCTGCCTTCCGGCGATTGCCTCGACGGCCACGCGCCCTTCGTGGGAAGCCTTGTGCGCGAGCATCGGCTGGCCGACAAGATCACCGATGGCGGAAAGTCCCGGTTCCCCGGTGCGCAACTGCGCGTCCACCTGCACGAAGCCGGCCTTGCCGGTTTCGGCGCGCGTGCCCTCCAGGCCGAGATCGGCACTGTTGGGCTTGCGACCCACGGAGACAAGAACCCGATCGAAGGTTCTTTCCGGTCTGCTGACTCCCGTACCCTCTAGTGTAACCCGGACACCGTCCTCGCGATCCTCGAACCGTGCAACTCTGGTATCGAGAAGGATTTCCTCGAAGGCGCCCTCCAGCCTGCGGGCCAGTGGCCGCACCAGATCCCGGTCGACACCGGGCAGGAGCCCGGAGGTCATCTCGACCACGGTCACCTGGCTGCCGAGGGCGGAGTAGACGGAGCCAAGCTCCAGGCCGATATAGCCGCCTCCGACGACCAGAAGCTTGCCGGGGATGTCCGTCAGAGCGAGGGCGGTTGTGGAGTTGAGGATTCGCGGCGATTCATCGGGCAGCCCCGGGAGTCGCGCGGAGCTCGACCCGGTGGCCAGCACGATGCTGCCGAAGCTCGCGCGGCTCGAAGCGCCTCCGGAAGGCTGGATCTCGAGGCTCCCCGATCCGAGCAGCTTAGCCCGGCCCCGCGTGTAGTGCACCTGGCGCTTGCGGGCCAGCTGGCCGAGGCCCCTTGTGAGCTTGTGGACCACGTCGTCCTTCCACTTACGCAGGCGATCGAGATCGATGTCGGGTTCGGTGAACGTCACGCCCCACTGCTTTGCTTTCCGGGTTTCACCGATGAGTTTGGCCACGTGGAGCAGGGCCTTGGAGGGGATGCAGCCCCGGTAAAGGCAGACGCCTCCCGGGTTCGGCTCCGGGTCGATGAGCGTCACGCTGAGACCGAGGTCGGCGGCCAGAAAGGCGGCAGCGTAGCCGCCGGGTCCGGCTCCCACCACGGCGAGATCGGTCGAGGCTTGGGTCGGGCCCATCAGCCTTCCAGAGCGATCTTCAGCGGCTCTTCCAATGCTTCGGCGATCCAGCGCAGGAAGCGCGCAGCGTCGGCGCCGTCAATAAGTCGATGATCGTACGAGATGGAAAGCGGCAGGATGAGACGGGGTACAAAGGATCCGTCCTGGTAGACCGCCTGCTGCGCGGCGCGGCCGACCCCCAGGAGGGCTACCTCTGGAAAGTTGATGATGGGCGAGAAATAAGTCGTGCCCAGGCCCCCGAGGTTGCTCACGGTGAAGCTCGAGCCACGCATCTCGTCGTTCGTGATCTTCTTGGATCGTGCCCGCTGCGAGAGATCGGTGAGCTCGGAGGCGAGTTGCAAGATGTTTTTCTGATCGGCGTTTCGAATCACCGGTGTCAGCAGGCCGTGGCCGGCATCCACGGCGACGCCGATATGGATGAAATCCTTGAGAATGATTTCGCGGCGTGCCAGATCGAGGCTGGCGTTGAAGCGCGGGAAGACCTTGAGGGACGCGGCCACTACCTTGAGAATGATGGCGGTCACCGTGAGCTTGCCGCCCACCGCCTCGGCCTTCGGCGCCCAGCGCTTCCTGAGTGCCTCCATGCGGGTGATGTCCGCCTGGTCAAACTGGGTGACGTGGGGAATCTGGCTCCAGGCCGTCGACAGGTGCTCGGCGATCTTGCGTCGCACACCGCTCATCGGCTCACGCCGGATGGAGCCCCACTGGCTGAAGTCGGGAAGTTCCACGCTCTCCGCGGGAGCCCCGGCGGTAGCGGGCACAGACTCGGGGACGGGCCATCCCCGTGAGCTGATCAGCATGCGCGCGTGCTCGGTGACATCTTCCATGGTGAGGCGGGCGCCCAGGCCAGTGCCGGCCACCTGGCTGATGTCGATCCCCAGCTCGCGGGCGCGCAGGCGCACAGCGGGCGAGGCGGGTATTGAGGCGCCGTCGGCCGGGGAGTGTGACACGACCGGTGTTGCGGCCAGGTCCGGCGCGGGAGTTTTGGGGGCAGCGGGTGCCGCGGCCCGAGGCTCTTCTGCTTCCGGACGAGGAGGTTCGAGTGATGCTGGCTCGGGTGCCGGCTCTTCCTTTTGCCGGGATTCAGTGGGCGGAACAGTAGAAGAGGGGCTCGCCTCCTGTTGAGCTCCCTCTTCGAGCGTGAGCAGGATGTGGCCGACCTTGATCTCGTCTCCTACCTTTACCCGGATCTCCTTCACCACCCCCTCGGAGTCGGAGGGAACCTCGGCGGTCGCCTTGTCGGTCTCGACCTCCAGGATCGGCTGGTCCTTCGTCACGGAATCTCCGGGGGAGACGAGCAGGCCCGAGACAACCGCGCTCTCGATGTTCTCGCCCAGTTCCGGAAGCTTCAATTCCTTCAGCATGGTGGATGTCCTCTCCTCAAGCGTTTGCCGGGTCTTCCCGGTCCGGGTTGATGCCCATCTCCTCCATCGCCCCCAGGACGGCGGTGGGCTCGATCTTACCCTGCCGGACGAGCGCTGAGAGCGTGGCCACGACAATGTGGCGCGAATCGATCTCGAAGAAGTCCCTGAGCACGGCGCGGCCGTCGCTGCGCCCGAATCCGTCAGTGCCGAGGCCAACGAACGGCCCCGGTATCCAGCGTGCGATCGAGTAGGGAAGCGCCTTGACGTAATCGGAGGAGGCGATGACGGTTTCGGGATCCTTGCCGAGGCACTGCGTGACGTAGGGCACCCCCGGCTCCTGGTGCGGCCGCAGCCGGTTCACACGTTCGACCTCGAGGGCGTCGCGCATGAGCTGCTTGTAGCTGGTGACGCTCCAGACGTCGGCGGTGATGCCGTGCTTCTCCTCGAGAATCTCCTGGGCCTTGAGGGTCTCGTTGAGGATGGCGCCGCTGCCGAGCAACTGCACGTGCAGCTTTCGCTTCTGGCCGGCCGGGGGGCGAAAGCGGTACATGCCGCGCAGGATTCCCTCGTCGCAGCCAGCGGGCTTGGGCGGCATCGGGTAAGCCTCGTTCACGAGCGTCAAGTAGTAAAGAACGTCCTCACATTCGACATACATGCGTCGGATGCCGTCCTGGAGGATGACCGCCACCTCGTAGGCAAAAGCCGGGTCGTAGGTCAGGATGTTCGGATGGGGGTAGGCCAGGAGATGGCTGTGCCCGTCCTGGTGCTGCAGCCCCTCGCCCGCCAGGGTGGTGCGGCCGGCGGTAGCCCCCAGCAGGAAGCCGCGGCAGCGCATGTCGCAGGCGGCCCAGATGAGATCGCCGATACGCTGGAACCCGAACATCGAATAAAAGATGAAAAACGGCAGCATGGAGATGCCGTTGTGTGAATAAGCCGTGCCCGCGGCGATAAACGAGGCCATCGATCCAGCCTCGGTGATACCTTCCTCGAGGACCTGTCCCGTCGTGCTCTCCTTGTAGTAGAGGAGCGTCTCGCGGTCCACCGGCTCGTACCACTGGCCGATGTGCGAGTAGATCCCGACCTGGCGGAACAGCGCCTCCATGCCGAAGGTGCGCGCCTCGTCCGGCACAATCGGCACCACGCGTGGACCGATCGTCTTGTCGCGCAGAAGCTTGGCCAGGATGCGTACGAATACCATCGTGGTGGAGGCCGGCCGTCCCTCCGATCCCTTGTCGAATTCGGCGAACAGCTCAGCAGGGGGCTCAATCAGCGGGCAGGGCGCCAGTCGTCGCTCCGGGACGAATCCACCCAGGGTCTGCCGGCGCTCGCGCATGTATTTCATCTCGGTGCTGTCGTCTGCCGGTTTGTAGAAGGGCACGCCTCCCACGTCCTCGTCCGAGATAGGGATGCCGAAGCGGGAGCGGAACTCCCGAAGCTCCTGCTCGTTGAGCTTCTTTTGCTGGTGGGTGATGTTCTTACCCTCCCCCGC
>CBEVTG010000011.1:0-12921 GCA_965552745.1 uncultured bacterium | reverse complement strand
AGACCATGCTCATCGGCAACGACAGAAAATTTCTCAGCGCGCTGATCGTTCCGGACTTCATCGCCCTCCGTGAGGAGGCAAAGGCTCTCGGTGTGACTGTCCAGGATCCCGAATCCCTCATCGAGCACCCTCGCATCCTGCAGCTCTACCAGGAACGTGTCAGGCAACTGCTAGATGCCTGGGCCCGGTTCAAGCAGGTGCGCCGCTTCACTTTGCTGGCGCACGAGTGGACCCCCGAATCCGGAGAGGTGACTCCAACCCTGAAGATCCGCCGGCGGGTGCTCCTGGAGCGCTATCGCGAACAGATTGAACTCATGTATAAAGAACCCGCACCAGACCCGGCGACAGTCAAACGGGAGGTGTGAACTCATGGGCAACGGCAACGCAACGCGAGTGGCCATCCTGGAAGGCGTGCGTACGCCTTTCTGCAAGATGGGCTCGGCGCTCAGCAAGGTGCCTGCTCAGGAACTGGCCCGCGTGGCGATCCAGGAGGCTCTGGCGCGGGCCGAAGTCGATCCCGGGGATGTCGATGAGGTGATCGTCGGCAATGTCTGCACACCCGCCGACGCAGCCAATCTAGCGCGCGTGGCCGCGGTCATGGCCGGGGTACCCATCTCGAAGCCGGCGTTCACGGTCAGCCGTAACTGCGCTTCCGGCCTGGAGTCGGTCGTGGACGCGGCACTGCGTGTTCAGGCGGGGCCGCACCGCATCGTGGTGGCCGCCGGCACGGAATCGATGTCGAGGTTCCACCTGCAGGCAAGTGAGCCGCTACGCGAAATCCTCGTGCGCCTGCGCCGCAGCCGTTCGCTTGGACAGAAGCTGGCCGCCCTTGCCTCCCTGCGGCCGGCCCACCTGCGCCCCGTCGCCGCTCTGGAACTGGGGCTCACCGATCCTCTGTGCGGGCTCAACATGGGCCAGACGGCCGAGATGGTGGCGAGGGATCTCGGAATCACGCGCGAAGATCAGGACCGCTATGCGCTCCAAAGCCACCAGAAGGCGGCCGCAGCGATCCAGGCGGGACGGCTGGCCGAGGAGATCGTGCCCGTGTTCCCGCCCCCGGGGCACGATCGCGCCGTGATCGAGGATATTGGCCCGCGTGCCAACCAGTCGATGGAGCAGCTGGCTCGCCTGCGCCCGGTCTTCGATCGACGTTTCGGCAGCGTCACCCCCGGGAACGCCTCCCAGATTACCGACGGCGCCGCGGCGGTCGTGGTAGCCCGCGAGGATGTCGCCCGCGCCTCGGGGGTCCGGCCCCTGGGTTACCTGCGCGCCTGGGCATTCACAGGACTCGATCCGAAACGCATGGGTCTTGGGCCTGTGTTCGCGACCCAGCGCCTTCTCGAGCAGGCCGGCATGACCATGAAGGACATCGATCTCATCGAGTTCAACGAAGCGTTCGCAGCACAGGTGCTGGGCAGCGAAGTTGCGTTTCGCTCAGCGCGCTTTGCGCAGCAGCACCTGGGCCAGGACGAACCCCTGGGGGAGCTCGATCTGGAGCGCACCAACCCGAACGGCGGTGCCATCGCCCTGGGACATCCGGTGGGGGCATCCGGCACCCGCCTGGTGCTGACCCTGCTCAGGGAGATGCGTCGGCGCGGGGTCGGAACTGGTCTAGCGACGCTGTGCGTCGGCGGTGGCCAGGGCGGCGCCCTGATATTTGAGGCAGCCTGACGGGAGACGAGCTTTGACGACGCTAGAGACGGCACAGGCCACGGGACTCGAACTGCAGATTCACGCCGACGGTGTTGCGGCCATAGAGTTCAACCTCCCCGATTCCAAGGTAAACAAACTCACGGGCGGCATCCTCCAGGCCCTGGACTCCGTGCTCGCCAGCCTCGAGGGGGATGAGCGCATCCGCGGGGTCATGCTGACGAGCGGCAAGCCGGGCAACTGGATTGCCGGCGCCGACATCGAAGAAATTCGCCGCATCAAGACCGCTGAGGAAGGCCGCCAGCTGGCCGCCAAGGGCCAGCGAATTCTCGAGCGCCTGGCCCGGCTGCGCATCCCCACGGTCGCGGTGATCAACGGTTCCTGTCTGGGGGGCGGCCTCGAGCTCGCCCTCGCCTGCCGCCTGCGCGTGGCCACCACATCACCACGCACGATGCTGGGTCTGCCCGAGGTTCGTCTTGGAATCGTCCCTGGTTTCGGGGGAACGCAGAGACTGCCACGGCTCATCGGCCTGCCCGCAGCCACGGATCTGATCCTGAGCGGGCGCAGCCTGGATGGTCGGCGTGCGGAACGGATGGGTCTGGTGGATCTCGCCTGCCCGCCGGAGGTGGTGTGGGATCAGGCCCGCACCCTTGTGCTCCAGGTCGCGGAGCGCGGGATGCGCCGGGTCAATGCCCGCCGCGCGGCGTGCCGCGGACGCGGCCGCTGGCTGCTGGCCCTGCCACCGATGCGCAGCATCTGGTTCCGCTGGGTACGGCATCTCACCGAGAAAAAAACTGCGGGGAATTATCCTGCACCCCTCGCGGCACTGCACGCCATCAGGGCCTCCGGGAGCAGCCTGAGCCGGGGGCTGAGCCTGGAGGCACGCCTGCTCGGTGAGATGGCGATGACGGACACCAGCCGCAATCTGATCTGGCTCTTTTTCCTGAACCAGACGATCAAGCGCGATTCCGGCATCTCTGAAAGTGACGTCCGGCCGCGCCCCATTCGTCTCGCGGCCGTGCTCGGTGCCGGCGCCATGGGCGGAGGTATCTCCCAGGTTCTTTCTCAGAGCGGCGTCCGTGTGCGCTTGAAAGACATCGATCCTGGCGCCCTGGCGCGTGGCATGAGTGCGGCTTCGTCCGTCTATCGGGGTCTGGTGCGCCGCAAGCGGCTGAGCCAGGAGGAGGCCCGGCACGGTCTGCACCGGATAGGCGCCACCCTGTCGCATGACGGGTTCCGGAATTGCGACCTGGTCGTTGAAGCAGTAGTGGAAGATCTCGCTCTGAAGCGGCGCGTGCTCGAGGAGGTCGCCGCCAGGGTTCCGAACGACGCCATCATCGCTTCCAACACATCGTCCCTGTCGATCGATGCCATGGCCGAGGCTGTCCCGGGCCCCGAGCGTCTGGCAGGCTGGCATTTCTTCAACCCGGTCCACCGCATGCCACTGGTGGAGGTGATTCGAGGGCGCGCCACGAGCCCGGAGGCGGTGGCTACGCTGGTGGCGCTCACGAAGCGGCTTGGCAAGACACCCCTGGTGGTCCGTGACAGACCCGGCTTCCTGGTCAACCGCATCCTGACCATCTACCTGATGGAGGGATCGCGGTTATTCGAGCAGGGAGCCGCAATCGATTGGGTGGATTCAGCGCTCGAGCGGTTCGGCATGCCGATGGGGCCGGCGGCTCTCCTGGACCAGATCGGCATTGACGTCGCCGCCAAGGTGTCCGACGTTCTCGGTCAAGCCTTCCCGCACCTGCAGATGAACTCGGATTTGATGCAGCGCCTGGTCAAGGAAAACCGCCTGGGCAAGAAGACCGGCTCGGGCTTCTACACTTACTCGCGCCAGGGGCGGCGGCAGCTCTCGAAATCCGTATATTCCCTGATGGACAGCGATGGAGAAGGACGGCCAGAGGCATCACAGGTTCAGGATCGCCTGATCCTGCCGATGATCAACGAGGCCTGCCGCGTCCTGGCGGAAGGGATCGTGCGCGGACCCGGCGATGTGGACACCGGTATGATTTACGGCACCGGATTTCCTCCGTTCCGGGGCGGACTGATGCGGTACGCGGACGCCCTGGGGCCGCGCGAGGTGGTCACCCGCCTGGAGCGCCTTGCCGAGGTGCACGGTGAGCGGTACGCACCCTGCGCCCCGTTGCGAGAGCGCGGACAACGTGGCGAGCGCTTCTACGCCGAGCACTGAGGCGGCCCGCGGCTGCGTCGCAGGCTTGTGTCGATCTATAATTTGAGTTTCAGTTCGCGCCGGCATCAATTTCCGGGCGCGGCCGTTCCCACTGACTGAATGAGCGAGTACGAAACGATCATCGGACTGGAGGTGCATGCCCAGCTCCGCACCAACACCAAGGTTTTTTGCGGCTGCACCACCCAGTTCGGGAATCCTCCCAACCGGAACACCTGTCCCGTGTGCCTTGGCATGCCGGGGGTCTTGCCCGTGCTGAATCGCAGGGTTGTGGAATTCGCCCTGCGCGCCGGGCTGGCCCTGAACTGCACCGTCCAGAACCGCTCGGTATTCGCGCGCAAGAACTACTTTTATCCGGACCTCCCTAAGGGCTACCAGATCTCCCAATACGAACTGCCCCTGGCAACGGATGGCTACCTGGAGGTCGAGGCTGAGGAATCCGAGCGCAGGATCGGCATCACGCGTGTGCATCTCGAAGAGGATGCCGGCAAGCTCGTGCACGAGGGGTTCGCGGACTCCGACCGCAGTTCCCATGTGGATTTTAACCGGGCAGGCGTGCCATTGATTGAGATCGTCTCCGAGCCCGATCTGCGCTCGCCTGAGGAGGCGGCCGCCTACCTGAAACTGCTGCGCAGCATTCTTCGTACGCTGGACGTATGCGACGGCAACATGGAGGAGGGTTCGTTGCGCTGCGACGCCAACGTGTCAATCCGCCCCAGAGGGTCGGATCGATTCGGTACCAAGGCGGAACTCAAGAACCTGAACTCGTTTCGCAACGTTCAGCGCGCCCTGGCGTACGAAGTAGAACGCCAGACCCGCATTTTGGATGATGGGGCTACCGTCAAGCAGGAAACCCGTCTCTGGGACGCCGCGGAGGGACGCTCCAGCTCGATGCGCAGCAAGGAGGAGGCACAGGACTACCGCTATTTTCCCGATCCGGATCTACTGCCGCTGCAGATCTCCAACGAATACATCGAAACCATCCGCAAAGACCTCCCCGAGCTACCGACGGCCCGCAAGCATCGTTTCATGAAAGATTACGGACTCCCCCGAGGTGACGCGGATATCCTGACCGAAGATCGACTGCTGGCGGACTATTTCGAGGAGGTGGCTCGCGTCAGCGGCAATCCCAAGATTTCGGCCAATTGGGTCCTGACGGAGCTTCTGCGTGAGATCAAGGAGGGTGACGGCAACCTCAATCAGATGCCCGTGAGCGCCGACCACCTGGGCGAAATGATCAGGCTCATCGAGAATAAGACGATCAGCGGCAAGATTGCCAAGACGGTCTTCGAGGAAATGGTGCAAACGGGTAAGGAGCCATCAGCGATCGTGCGTGACAAAGGCCTCGTGCAGATCGTGGACGAGGAGGCAATTCTCAAGATCATCGACGAAGTTATCGCCGAGAATCCCAAACCGCTGGCTCAGTACAAGAGCGGAAAGACGGCAACTTTCGGCTTCTTCGTGGGCCAAATCATGAAAAAGACTCAGGGCAGGGCGAACCCCCAGAAGGTCAACGAACTCCTCCGTCGCCGCCTGGACGGCTGAACCTCCTGCGGCGAGCGTGCGCCGCAGCACCTCGCGTGTCCTTCAATCGACTCACCCGGTGTACGGTCAACCGGGCCGCAAGCCTCCTGCTTTTGGTTCCGTGGTTCTGCACCTCCCCGGTGGCTGCCACTGACAACGCTTTCTCTCAGATCGAACACCCTCCTTTCACCTACCTGTATACCGATTCCCGTGAACGCCAGATAGAGGAGCTCGACGCGCGCCTGCAGAAACGTTTGCCGGAATTATCAAGCGATCTCGGCGTCGGAGTACCCGAAACCATTACCGTTCTTCTTCTCAGCCCGAACCGGGAAGAGGCGTTCTTTGGCGGGCGGGCCGACATACCCACCTGGCTGCAGGGTCTGGCGATTCCTGAGCGCTCACTGGTGGTCGTGCGCCTGCGGCGCACAGGCAGTTACCCCTACAAGGATGTTGGCTCCGTGGCGGAGCACGAGATGGTACATCTGTTGTTGTTCCAGGGTGCGGCACCTCATGCACATCGCCTGCCCCGCTGGTTCCATGAAGGAACTGCAATGCTCCTGGCACGAGAGTGGCGCTTCGGTGATCGCTGGAACCTGTTCTCCGCCGCCATGGGCGCGCGCCTTCTGCCGCTGTCCGCCATCGACCGAAGCTTTCCCCGGGACACCAACGGCGCCCACGCCGCGTATGCCGAGGCCTTCTCCTTTGTGCGCTATCTGGTACGGGAGCACGGAGAACCGCTGCTCAGCGGCCTGCTGAAGGGAGTCCGGGAAGGCGCCACGCTCGAGGCTGCCTACCAGACCCTGACCGGTTCGACGCTCGCCGCCGCAGAGCGGCGCTGGAAGCGTAACGTGCACATCATCTACCGGTGGATCCCGGTCGGCGGATCGTCGCTGGCCCTGTGGGGTGGAATGTCCGTCCTGCTCCTCGTGGGCTATATCAGAAAGCGGCGCCGGACGCGCGCCACGCTCAGGCGTTGGGAAGAGGAGGAGGGGCCGGATCACCCCTGGGATTCAGAGGAGTCCATCCACTAGATGCCGGCGCCCTTATCGAAAGAAGGCGCACGCGCAGCGGCCTCCGCTGCGCTCTCGCTCATGGCCTTGAAGGCCTGATCGACGTCCCCCCGGGAGAGCCCCGGTGGCAGCGCCACGTGCAACGGCCTATGGCGCAGCTCGCTCACCTGTCGCTCGAGCTCCTGCACCTGCTCGTGAAGCGCGGTGATGGTCCGTGCCACGAGATCGGGCAGACGGTCGTGCTGCAGCCGCTCCCCGGGTTGCTCTTCGTGCGGCTTCTCCTCGAGGATGCGTCCGGGAATACCGACGATGGTCGAGTGGGGCGGTGCCGATTTGATCACGACGGAGCTCGACCCGATTCGGGAGTGGTGGCCGATCGTGATGTTACCGAGCACCTTGGCTCCTGAGCCGACAACGACGTTGTTCTCCAGCGTAGGATGGCGCTTCTCAGGCTTCAAGCTGGTGCCGCCCAGAGTCACTCCCTGGTAGATGAGGCAGTCATCCCCAACCTCCGCGGTCTCGCCAATCACCACTCCCATACCGTGATCCACGAACACACGGTTCCCGAGCGTCGCTCCCGGATGAATTTCGATCCCCGTGAGCCAGCGGGCCACGTGTGACAGGAAGCGGGGTAAGACCGGAATCTTCCAGTTCCAGATCCGGTGGGCCACGCGATGAAACCACAGCGCATGCAAGCCTGGATAGCACAGCAGTATCTCGACTGTGTTGCGCGCCGCTGGATCGTTGCGGCGGATCATGCGCAAATCCTCGAGCAGTTTCATGATGGACACTCCAGCTCTAGTGACCGGCTCCACCCTCCGCCGTCAAACCCGAACCGGTGCCTGCGCGCGGGCTCGAGTCCTTGATTTCGAGAAGTTCTCACACTTCGCTCTTCACCAACTCGAACCACAGCTCATGAGATCTCGACATTCGAGCCCCTGGATCGGATCCGACGGATGCTCGCTCGCAGGCCGACATAGGCATGGGAGCGGGATTCCAACCACTGGTTGTAGGGATAGAACCAGTCTCGAAGATGTTCTTCTCGGAGACCCGCCGGAAACAAACGGAGGGGTCTTCTCTGCACCTCGCGTGGCGGCGGAATCTCATCCGCTGTCACACTGAAGTCATTCCCCACATACAGGTTGAGAACCACGAGATCGATGGATGCACCCTGAGCCGACAGGCGGTCGTGCACGAGCTTCCGGTACTGGGAGGGCTTATATCCCGCCACTCCCGCCACCTCATAGCAGGCGCCCGAATCCCGCTCCAGCAGATGCCAGACCGTCTGCTCGAACGCTACCGCAACCGCCTCTGTGTATGAATCTCCGACTACGAGCACTTTCTGAGGGCAGGGAGAAGTAGGGCCTGTCAAGCAGGAGACTCGATCGCCTTCCTGGTCAATGCAGATGTCGACATCCCGATCACCCGTGTTGATGCTAACCCGGGCGTTCGGTCGGTGGCGCCAGCCGATCGCCTCGTCCGGCTGCCAGAGGTCGGGAGCATCGTGCGTGAGCACCTGGGGTCTTAGGATCCTCACACTCGCTTCAAACAGCAACGCCAGAACCACCAGGATGCAGAGCTCAAAGACAATGATCTTCGACCACCGTTTCCATGCGGGCTTTCCCAACGCCTGCATGCACGGAATCATCCGACCCCTTGCCTGCGCCACCTGGCAGGATCCCGCCTGAACCCCGGTGCTCCCACGAGATCAGATGGCCGCGCCTGCGCTCCCGCTTTCTGCCTCCGGAAAATCGAACAATGGCGTCGACAGGTAGCGTTCGCCGTGGCTCGGCAGGACGGCAACAATCAGCTTGCCTTCCATGTCGGGACGCTTCGCGATCTGCATGGCCGCCGCAGCGATCGCGCCTGAGGAGATGCCGACCATGATCCCCTCTTCGCGGCAGAGCCGCCGTGCCACCTCGAACGATTCCTCGTTGCTGACCTGAATAATCTCGTCCAGCAATTCGGTCTTGAGCACCTGCGGGATAAACCCCGCGCCGATCCCCTGGATCTTGTGAGGACCCGGCTTGCCTCCGGAAAGGACCGGCGAGTCCTTGGGTTCCACGGCCACGGCACGGAAGGTATCCTTCTTGCTCTTCAGGGCCTCGGCCACACCCGTAATGGTGCCTCCCGTACCAACGCCGGCCACGACCACATCGACGCGACCGTCGGTGTCGTCCCAGATCTCCACGGCCGTCGTCTCGCGGTGGATCTTCGGGTTGGCCGGGTTCTCGAACTGTCCGATGATCATCGAATTCTTGATCTCGTCCTTGAGTTCCTTGGCACGGGCAATAGCGCCATTCATGCCCTTGGCGCCCTCCGTCAGCACGAGCCTGGACCCGAGGGCCTGCAGCACCTTCCGCCGCTCCACTGACATGGTCTCGGGCATCGTCAATACCAGAGAAATGCCCTTCGCAGCACAGATGAAAGCCAGTGCAATCCCGGTGTTGCCCGACGTAGGCTCGATCACGGTCGTTTCGCCCGGCACAATGGTGCCCTTCACCAGAGCATCCTGGATCATCGAGAAGCCGATGCGGTCCTTGACCGAGGACATCGGATTAAATGATTCGAGCTTCAGAACCACTTCGCCCTTGAGCCCTTTCTGCATCCGGCTGAGCTTCACCAGCGGCGTCCTGCCGATAGTGTCTACGATGCTGTCAAAAATCCGCGCCATGCCTCTACTCCCCCTTCCTGGGTACGTGGACAACTGCTCCGTGAAAACTTGGTGTCAAATCGAAAGGTATGGTCATATTCTAACCGAGGAGACGCACGGGAAGCCAACCCTGGGGCCCGCATGGATCCTCGGACAAGCCCCCCGGGTTGACAGGCGTCGAGCCCACCCCCTATCTTCTCACGAGCCAGCCTCTGTGCCGCCGCCCGTGAGCTATCCCGCCCACTCCATCAATGCACTCTGCACCTCTACCCCGGGCCTGAAGCCGGCAGGTTCATCATCGGCATGATCAACTTCCTGCATGCTCTTCTGCACCCTCCTGGCCAGGCCTGGGATCCGGTGCCCGGCGAGCACGCCAGCAGCTACGCGGAGCGTGCCTGGAAAGATCTCAAACCCTCGCTCGTGGATGAGATCGAGCAGCGTCTGGGCAAGCTTCGCGGCCGGCGTGTTCTCGATCTCGGCGGCGGACCGGGCCAGTACAGCATCGAGTTCGCCCGCAGGGGAGCCCACGTGGTCTGGCACGATGTCAGCCGTAGATACGAGGAGATGACGCAGCGCCGGGCAGCCGAGGCCGGCGTGAAGCTGGAATACTCCATCGGCTACCTGGAAGACGCGAGGAAGTTTCTGAGCGAGCCGTTCGATCTGGTTTTTTGCCGACTGTGCTGGAACTACTGTCGTGGAGATCGGCCCTTTGCCGGGTTGATCTACCGACTCACGAGACCGGGTGGCGCCGCCTACGTCGAGATCAACACCGAGGCATTCGGAGCGCCGCGCGGCTTGCGACGCTTCATCTACCTGTTCAACAGGTATCTGAGATGGAAGATCGGGCATCCCTACCCTCCCGCGGGGCGGGTCTCCCGCCTGCTGCTGCGATTTCCGGTTCGCCGCGCCATCGTGGAACATCCTTCTGCGCTCGTCGAGAAGATCTTCCTGGTCCGTAAAGAGACATCTGGATGAGTTCCGCATAGAAGGACCGCCGGGGAAGCACTCCCCGCGTGTGTTATTATCGTTCACTCCTTCGGAGCCCTCCCGTGCCCCTTCCCCGTTCCCGCAATGACCGCCTCCGCCGCCCCAAGCGTCCGCGCTCGGACCGTACCGGAGTCCGTTCGCGCGCGGTACGGTCGAAGACGGCTCCGGGCAGACCGGGCCCTTTTCCACGTGCCCTCCGGCCCCCACAACCCGTTGCCAGCCTCGAGAGCTCGTTTCTGGCCGGAATCCTGCAGGAGCTGCACGCCGAGGTGCGCCGCTCCTTCCCCTCCCTGGATCGCGACATCCGGGGCGGTGAGCGCGTCTACCTCAACAGCGGTGGCGGCACGCTCGTGGCCGAGACCAGCGCCCGTGCCCAGGCTCGCGCCGCGCAATACACAAACGCCCAGGACGGCAACATCACCAGCGGCGAGATCCTCACTGCCGAGTTGCAGGCGGCCGCACGGGCGAACGTGGCGGCATTCCTGAACGCAACCTCGGCCGATCAGATCTCGTTTCACAGCTCGACGTCCCACGCGCTGTTCAACCTGTCATTTGCCTTTCGCGATCTGTTGCGGCGCGGCGACAACCTGGTGGTAACCCATCTCGATCACGCCGCCAACGTCACTCCCTGGGAATCACTATGGGGAGAGGATCGTGGCCTGGAGATTCGCCAGTGCCGTCTGGGCGCTGACGGGACCCTCGATCTGGATCACCTGGAACGCCTCGTCAACCGCCGCACGCGGCTCATCGCGGTCACTTATGCTTCGAACGGCCTCGGCACCATCGTGCCAGTCGAATCGGTCGTGCGAATCGCCCATCGAAACGGCCGCCCCCGCCCTCCGACCGGACGCAGCCGGGGGTGGCAGGGCGCGCTCGTGGTGGTAGATGCTGTGCACCACGCGTACCATGCCCCCATCGATGTGCGAACTCTGCGCTGTGACTTTCTGGCTCTCTCGGGGTACAAGCTTTTCGGGCCGATGATTGGGGCACTCTGGGGCAGAACAGACTGGCTCAAGGCGCTGCGGCCATACCGCGTCGAGCCCCACACCAATGAAGCTCCGATCAAGTTTGAGCAGGGCACTCCCAACAACCCCGTGCTGGCGGGTCTCTCCGGCGCTCTGGAGTACCTGTTGTGGCTGGGTGAGCGGATCGAAAAGGCCTCCGAAGGACACCCCGGAGCACGGCTGTTGCGCGAGAGGCTGCGCCGCGCCTATCCGCCTGGAGAGCGACGGCGCCTGAAGTGGGCCCTGTGCGCCATCCGCGAGTACGAGAAGACACTATCCACGGCACTGCTGGACGGCTTCCGGGAACTCCGACCCCATGGCGTACATCTGCATGGCATCTCGGATCCGGCGCGCATCAGCGAGCGCGATCCGACCTTCACGTTCGAGGTCCGGGGCCAGCGCGCTGAGGCGATCAAGCGACGGCTATGGGAAGAAGCCCACATCGAAGTCACCACCGGCCACTGCTTCTCGGTCGCCCTTTACCGGGCGCTGCGTCTGGAGCGAGCCGTTCGAGCCTCGTTCGCCCACTATGACAACCTGGAGACCGTACAGCACTTTTTCGAGGCTCTCCGGGGGATCGTAACCTGACGATGGAATTCTCCCGCTTCAAGCTGAACCCGGATCTGCTGACCGGTGTCAAGGACATGGGATACACACGTCCCACGCCGATCCAGGATAAGGCCATACCCCCGATCCTGGAAGGACATGATGTGGCGGGCTGCGCGCAGACGGGCACCGGCAAGACCGCCGCCTATCTGCTCCCCGTCGTACAGCTCCTGCTTCCAAAGTCACGCGGCACGACGCGTTGCCTGGTGCTCTCTCCAACGCGGGAGCTTGCCATCCAGGTGGACGAGCAGCTCGTGGCCCTCGCTTATTACACCCCGGTGCGCGGCGCCGCAGTGTACGGCGGAGTTCCAATGTACCCCCAGGAAACTGCACTCAGGGCGGGAGTGGATATCATCACCGCCACACCCGGTCGCCTGCTCGACCACCTGAGGTTTGACTATCTGAGCCTGAGCACGATCGAAATCCTCATCCTCGACGAGGCGGATCGCATGCTCGACATGGGTTTTATGCCGGACCTGCAGCGCATCATCTCTCACCTGCCCACGAAGCGTCAGAACCTGCTGTTTTCGGCCACACTGGAGGGCGAGGTCCTGCGCCTTGCGAAGCAGATCCTCCACGATCCGGTTCGCGTGCAGATCGGCCAGGTTGCACCCGCTTCCGGGATCACTCACGCCATCTACCCGGTGCCACAGAAGCGCAAAACCGATCTCCTTCTGGCACTGTTGCGCCGCACTCAAATCCCATCGGGGCTGGTGTTCACCCGCACGCGCGAACGCGCCAGCAGCCTGGCGCGGGTCCTCAGAGGCCAGCGCCTGGGCGTCGGCGTCATCCACAGCGGCTTCGGCCAGCTCCAGCGCATTGACTCGCTGAACAGCTTCCGGCGCGGCAAGGTACAGCTCCTGGTGGCAACAGACGTGGCCTCCAGAGGCCTCGACATCGATGGAATCTCGCATGTCATTAACTATGATGTCCCGCGCTCGCCGGATGATTACATCCACCGGTGCGGGCGCACGGCCCGCCAGGACGCTCACGGAGAGGCGCTCACGTTTGTGGCGCCGGAGGAGCGCCGTGATCTACAGGCCATCGAGCGGGCCATCGGCCGTCCGCTTCCCCGCGTTAACCTTCCGGGTTTCGACTATCCCGAGACCACCGCGGACGAGCCGGAAGGCCGCAAGGGACGGCCGGATCAGAGGCACCGCCGCCGCCACGCGGGCCGCAAACCCTCGGGCGGCGGAGCGGGCTCCCGGCCCGCATCCCCGGGTTCGGGGCCGGGGCGCAGGCGCCCGAAGCGCAGGCGTCGCGGGAAGAGCCCCGGAACCGGCGGCTGAGGCC